>SUVX01000049.1 GCA_015061725.1 Lentisphaerota bacterium | reverse complement strand
CGATCAATCCTTCTTTTGCCCCGCCCCAAACCGTATCGTCAACAAGTACGAGGACATCTTTGGGCAGTACATCCGGCGCATAAGACATCAGCGCAGCGGACAATTTGTTTTCCGGGATATCCGGAGCCATAAAAATATGTACATCACTGATATCCGCAAATAAACTCAGCAGAGTTTTTTTGGTAATTCTGCTCTTGGTTGAGGATGGTTCCGTTGCAGTTTCCGAGGCAGCAGACTGAGATTTTTTTGTTTCCGGTACATTAACGGAAATTGAACCGCCGGCACAGATATCACACATCGATTGAATTGCTTCTGCCAATTTTTGCAAAGCGGAATTTTTGATTAAAGACAACCGGATAAGTTGCACCCCATTTACCGTAAGTTCATTTGCATCAGTAAATCCCAGTGTTGTGTCCTCCCTGAGAGTCCGTGATATCGGAGTTGTCCAAAGTTCCTTTGCGTAAAGTTTTTTTCTTGTGACGATCAATCCTTCTTTTGCCCCGCCCCAAACCGTATCGTCAACAAGTACGAGGACATCTTTGGGCAGTACATCCGGCGCATAAGACATCAGCGCAGCGGACAATTTGTTTTCCGGGATATCCGGAGCTGTAAAAACATGTACATCGCCGATATCATCAAATAAACTCTGCAGAACTTTTTTTGTGACTCTGCTTTTTTTAGACGGAGTATCAGTTGCCAATTCCGTTGTGGCTGTCTGTGAATCTGCAGGAGAAAATTTTAACTTGCGTTTGCGGATGTATTCTTCGCTAACAACCTCATCAAAGACTTTTTTTACATCCGGATCTGTAATATCGGAAATAATGTAAAAAGTCCTTTTGGCAATATCGTCTCCCTGATTTTTTTGTTCAAGCAGATTCCTCAGGATATTTTTTAAATGTGTATCCGTGACATGTTTGCCGAATTTGACTGTAACCAATTTCATTTCAGAATGACACTTAGGACACGCATGTTGCATTGTATATTCTGGAGAACTTTTGTTAAAGTCGCAATTGGAACAATGAAGCTGGAAATAAAAATCATATTTCATGTTGACGGGTGTTCTTAATCTGTTTTACTGACTATTTTGTATTCTGTCGCATTTCTCGTGTAACGTGCTTAACATAATACCTCCTCTGGAGTTTGTCAAGTGAAAAATAAAAACTCCGGATTCAAGAGACTTGGACATTTTGTGACATGAAGGTGGAGGGTTGAAAAATTCGCGAACAGAGAGATTGGGAGGAAGAAGATAGTTGGTTGCGCCTGGTCCCTTTAGCTGGACAACTTTTTCTAAAAGTCGGTGTGAACGGAAAATACACAGGAGAATAATTTATTTGTAACAAATTGTCTGTCTCGGCGATATTCAGAATGATGCCAATTTTAACAAGAGATTTAAATGGACTTAAACGGACCGGAAACTGACAGATACGGACAATTGTTTTTTCTGAATCTGTGTCCGTTTTATAAAATCTGATGCGGCATCTGTTTGAAAACTGCGGAGAATGAGAATATATTAAAAATATCACAAAAAAATACCAATTCTCCGGAGATTGATTTATGTTTTATGATTTGAATGAAAAACAGCAGTCCTGGGCGGACTCCGTCTTTGATTCTTTGACGATGGAAGAAAAAGTTGCACAATTGCTGCACCCGAATTTCAGCGGACAGTCTGACAGCGATTTGCAGAAGCTGTTCCAAAAAGTTTCCGTCGGCAGTTTTTTTACCGGAACCAGCGATTTTGAAGTCATGCGCAAAAGGCATGAGATAATTCAAAAAAGTTCCAAAGTTCCTGTTCTGATTTCCGCTGATATGGAAAACGGAACGAATATGATCAAAGATAAAAATATCATGTTTCCAACTCAAATGGGATTGGGCGCCTGCAATAATCCTGAATACGCCTATATGATGGGAAAATTGACTGCCCGTCTGAGCCGTACCGCAGGGGTGCATTGGACTTTTTCTCCTGTTGCAGATTTGAATTTGAATCCTCAGAATCCGATTACCAATTCCCGTTCCCTCGGAGATAAAAAATCTGCCGTTATTCCGCTTTTGAAAGAAATCATCCGCGGACTTCAGGAAGATCAGCTGATGGCGGCAACCTGCAAACATTTTCCCGGCGACGGCGTGGATGACCGTGATCAGCACATGCTCGTTTCTGTCAACAGTCTGCCGGTGGAACAATGGGAAAAACTTTACGGTGAAGTCTGGAAAAATGTGATTTCTGCCGGCACTAAAGCCATTATGTCCGGACACATCTCATTTCCCGATTATCAGGGAATGAGACATTATCCCGACAACGCTCTGCCTGCAACTTTTTGTGCGAAACTTCAGAAAGAACTGCTGCGTGAAAAACTCAAATTCAACGGCGTTATCGTTTCAGATGCATTCCCAATGGTCGGATTCACCTGCCGGTATCCGGCTGAAGAACTTGCCTGGCGCAATATCGCTGCCGGTTCTGACTCTGTTCTTTTCTGCGATCCTGTCCTTGATTATCAGCGTTTGCTGTCTGCCCTGAAAAAAGGACTTATTTCCGATGAACAGGTTGAAAACAGTGCAAGACGCATCATTGAACTGAAAGCCTCTTTGAATCTCTTTGAAGATTGTTTCGGTCCTGAAATGAGCGATGAGGAGTTTGAAGAGGGCAGGGGATACGCTCAAAAAGTTGCGGATTCCTCGGTTACTGTTCTGCGTCCGGCTGCTTGCGGCAGTCAGGTGTTGATGCCCGGCAAAGATAAAAAGGTTTTGACCGTTACGCTTGAACGGGTCGGAACAACGGCAACTTTAAGTGAACTGCCTGTCGTTGATGAGGAATTGAAAAAGCGTGGTTTTGAAGTCGATCACCTTTTCAATCCTGATCCGTCACAATTGCGGGAAGCAATGAAAACGTATGACCGGATTTTTATCAACTTCAACATCTTCAGTCATGCCGGACTTGTTTTGCGGTCGGTAGGCAAACCTGCAATGGCTTTCTGGCGCTGTTTCTTTACAGAAGATCCCTCAAAGGTCGTTTTTACCAGTTTCGGTTCGCCTTACGTTCTTTACGATCACCCCTATCTGCCGAACTTGACTTGTGTCTGGGGACGCAGTGACTCCTGTCAGAGAAGTGCGGTCAAACTGTGGTGCGGAGAGGTTGTTCCTCAGGGAACTTTGCCCGTCAACGTGAAGCAAACTCAGGTGAAGGCCCTGGAACTTTCTGAAGAATATTACCTCTGAGATTGCCGTTGAGGTATGCCCGGCTTTTTTGGATGGCAACGGCGGTGTGCGTGTTGCGTGGGTGTGGCGCTTGCATGGGAATTTTTGGGATTTTTTGGGATTTTTTGGGAGGGTTATTGGTGCGCCATGTGATACCCCGTGGGTTTGCTGTGCCGCTGTGTGGTTTGGCTCAGGCGCAAATGTGCCGGTGGGGTATGCTTGCCTGTTTGATGGCAACGGCGGTATGCGGGGGCGTAGCCCGGGGCAGATTTACCACAGGGGTATGCCGGGCTTTTTTGATAGCAACGGCGGTGTGCAGTCTGCGGGGGCGTGACGCTTGTGTCTGACCTGTCGGACCTGTCGGACCTGTCGGACAAGTTGGTGCGTCAAGGTATACCCCGAGGGTTTGCGGTGCCGCAGTGTGTGGAATGGCTCGGGCGAAAGTGTGCCGCAGGGGTATGCTGTGATAACGGCGGCGAGGCACAAAGAGCCGGCCGCCGTACCCACGGGCAAGTCTGTGAGGGATTTTTAAGGGACTCTTCCCTTAAACGGTCGGGCAACGCACCCGACCGCTACCCGGCTTTTTTTGCCAAGCTTTTTTTCACCGGGAAAAAAAGCGGACCGCTACGCGCTTTTTTTTGCTAAGCTTTTTTTTCTTGAGTTACCCACGGGCATTCCGGGGGTTGTCAGGGGGACAGCCAGTCCCCCTGACCGGTCGCAGCAACGCCGCGACCGCTACGCGCTTTTTTTTGCAAAGCTTTTTTTTCTACCGAAAAAAAAGCGTTAGAGGACCATGAGGGCGAAGATGAGGGCGAAGATGGCGCAGGTTTCGATGATACCGAGGACCATGAGATAGTTTGCGAAGCCCTGATTACTTTCGGCGAAGGCGACGCAACCGCCGGCGGCGGCTTTACCCTGGAAGATAGCGGAGATCATGAGGGCCAAACCGCCGAGGATGCCGATGACGGCAAAGACGGGCATGTTGGCGGCATTGGCGGCGGGAGCGAGGACCTTACCTTTGATGATGATCATGAGGATCATGGCGTAAATGGTCTGAGAGAGAGGGGCACCGACCATAGCAAGAAGCAGGAAGGGGGCGGATTTGCCCTGCTGATAACATTTTTTCCAAGCGCCGATGGCGGCTTGACCGGCGAAGCCGGCGCCGAGGGCGGAGCCGATGGCGGCAAGACCGACGGCGAGATAACCGCTGGCAAGGGAAATACTTTTCAAGACATCAATAGTGAACTGTTCCATTTTAAACTCCTTTTTTTTATTTGAGATAACTTTTTGTTATTTTGAATTGTTTCTGTCTTTGAAGGGGCGGAATTCTTTGCCGCACCAGGTCAAACCGGTGTGATTTGAAAACTCAAGGGTATTGAGACGGACGGCGTGAACGAGAACGCCCATCAACGCCATAACCAGATTGAGGATGTGTCCGGCAAGAAGGATAACGACACTGACGATAATAAACCAGGGGGAGGCTTTAGCAACATCCATAGCCATACCGTTGAAACTCTGGGCGATGCAGGCACCGGACATACCGACGGCGAAGAGACGGATGTAACTTAAAATATCAGTGAAACTGTTGATAATGGCAAAGGGGAACTGGAAGATATCGGCAATATCTTTCCAGTTGATACCGAAAAGAACGACCAGCGCCAGACCGATACCGAAGAGCCAGTACATGAAAACGGGGAATTCACCCTGCCAGACAATGATTCTCAAGGTGAGGAAAAAGTTGCCCCAGAGGATGAGAATCCAGCCGAAATCGGCGAGAGTTTTGCGGATATTGCGGCTGCGGATGCTGCTCCAGATGCGTCCCATGGTCAATTGGGCGACGGCCAGCAGAAAACAGAAAGCCTGAACGTTGGCATCTTTGACGGAGGCATTGGTCAGACATTTCAATCCGCCGAGAGAAACGCCGAACCAGCTGCCGCAGAGGGCACCCCAGATGATGGTAAATACGCTCAACAGAAACAGCAGACGCAGGGGCATTTTTGCGGCGGGCTTTTTGCGGAGCAGCCACATGCCCAGCCCGGAACCGGCAAGGAAAAGACAACCGTATCCGGCATCTCCGACAATCATGGCGTAGAAGATGGTGAAAAAGATCAGAACGCCGCCGGAAACATCAAGTTCATTGTATCCGGGATTGATACCCAGAAAGTCAAAGAGGGGCTTTATCCAGCGGGTGAAACGGTTGTATTCAATGAGAACGGGGACATCATCAGAGGCTTCCGGGTCGCGGATCAAAAGACCCCAACCCTGTTTATCAGCTTCTGCGCGGAGTTTATCCACGGCGGGGCAGGGGACAAATCCCTGCAGGGAAATAATTTTTTCGTGATCGCCGAGGGAATCCCGGACACGTTCAAATTCCAGACTGCCCAGCTGAGCTGCTTCAAAGTCTTTTACTGCAGACAACTGCTGAGCCGCTGCTTCAAGAGCAGAGGAGAGTTTGGATTTTTCAACTTCCAACTCTTCAATGCGGGAAGAAAGTTTGCGCGGATCATCATCTTGCTGCAGTTTGATGACGGGGAGTTCCTCTTTGCTGCCGCCGATAACCGCAAAATAATATTTGCTGTTTTCAACGGAAATCAGCTGACAGAGGGTAACTTCAGGATTCTGCTGTGCTTTTTCATAGGCGGTGCGATTGCCGGAACAGAGTAAAAGTTCAATGCCTTTGGCGGCAAGATCATCCAGCAGTGACTTGTCAAAATCGCCCCACATTGAAATGGCTTTCAACCTCTGACGGAGAGAATCCAACTCCTCTTCAACACGATTGAGCTTTTCAATGTTTTCTTCAGCATTTTTGCAGACGGCTTCACCGTTTGCTGCGGTAACTTTTCCGGAGGGGGATTTTTGCATTTTTTCCAGGAATCCGATCACCCGCCGGGTACTCAATAACTGCTCGTTGAGAGCAGAAGAAGTTCCGGAAACGGCTCCGAATTTTTCAAGTTGCATCACACCGAGAGACCGCAGTCCGCAAAGGACTGTATCTTCGTCTGCCGCCATTGCCAGCAGCGTGATTTTTTTCATCGGTACGATCATGGCAATAGTTCTCTTTGTTTTAACAGATTTATTTTCTGATCTGTCCGGTTCCCCGGACGATATATTTGTAACTGGTCAACTCATCTGCGCCCATGGGACCGCGGGCGTGCAGTTTGTCGGTACTGATACCGATTTCTGCACCCATGCCGAACTCTCCGCCGTCAGTAAAACGGGTGGAGGCGTTGACGTATACGGTGGAAGAGTCAACGTGTCCGGTAAAGTATTCAATATCTTCTGCAACGGAACTGAGGATTCCGTCGCTGTGACGGGAGCCGTAATGATTGATGTGATCCACAGCTGCCTTGACATCGTCAACGATGCGGACGGCAAGTTTCAAATCCAGATATTCGGCAAAATAATCATCTTCAGTTGCCGGATTTGCGGCGGAAACCAGTTTGCAGAAGGCTTCATCACCGTAGAGGGTGACTTTGTTTTCTGCCATCTTTTCTGCAAAACGCGGCGCAAATTCTGCTGCGATATCTTTGTGTATAAGCAAAGTTTCCAGCGCATTGCAGACACCGGGACGCTGACACTTGGCATTGACGATGATATCCAGAGCCATATCAATATCACAGGCTTTTCCGGCAAAGAGATGACAGACACCCTTGTAATGTTTCAACACGGGCATCGTTGCCTGACTGGTGACGGCACGAATCAGACTTTCTCCGCCGCGGGGAATGATGATATCAATGTATTGATCCATTTTGAGCATCAGGGAAACAGCTTCACGGCAGCTCCAGGGAATGAACTGAACAGCACCGTCGGGCAGACCTGCTTCGATCGCTGCCGTATTGAGAATTTCAGCCAAAACCATGTTGGAGTTGAAAGCTTCTTTGCCGCCTCTGAGAATAACAGCATTTCCCGCTTTGAGACAGATGCCTGAGGCATCACTTGTCACATTGGGACGGGCTTCGTAAATAATGCCGATCACACCGAAAGGAACACTGACTTTTGTGATTTCAAGACCGTTGGGGCGGACTCTTTTTTCAAGAACCTTGCCTACGGGATCACTTTGTTCAGCAACCGTCCGCAGACCGTCTGCCATTCCTGCAATGCGTGAAGTGTTCAAAGTCAGACGGTCGATCATGGCGTTGGATAAGCCGTTGTTCCTTGCATTTTCAAGATCTTTTTGATTGGCTTCAACAATTTTTGCCTCATTGGCAAGCAGGGCATCCGCCATTTTGTTCAAACCGGCTTTTTTTATACTGTCGGGCAGCACGGCAAGAGCTTCAGCCGCCAGTTTTGCCTTTTTTCCCATCTGCTCAAGAATTGCAGACATTTCTTCATTCGTCATGATATTGCCTTTTGTGTTACTTTGAAAAAAACTCAATGATAAGATAACACCTTTTTATCAAAAATTCAACTTGTTTTTCAAAGAAAAAATTTGCGGTTTCCGAAAAAGGATATTCCGGAAACCGCTGCTGTTTATTTTTCCATGTGGAAGACTTTCTGCTTCACGAATTCTCTTATTCTCTGGAACACCGCATAAAGTGCCGGAACAAAGATGATACCGATCAGAGTTGCGACCAGCATACCTGAGAAAGTCGTGATACCGATTGCCTGACGGCTGCCGGCACCGGCGCCGGAGGCGATCACCAGCGGGAACACACCGAAGAGGAAGCTCCAGGCGGTCATCAGCACGGCGCGGTAACGCATATTGGCACCCTGCATTGCCGCTTCTTCAACTGAAAGTCCCGCTTCACGCTGCTGTTTTGAAAACTCAACCATCAGAATTGCGTTCTTTCCGGCAAGTCCGATCAGCATGACCAGACCCAACTGAGCATAGATACTCAAACTCATGCCGCATTTTCCGGCGAGGATCTCTGCAGGGGAAATTCCCCAGATAATCAGTCCTCCCAGCGCACCGAGGGTTGCGAATCCCACTGAGAGCATGACGGAAACCGGCATGGACCAGCTTTCATACTGTGCGACGAGGAAGAGATAGGCGAATATCAACGCCAGTGCCATCAGAAGAACGATCTGTCCCTGGTTTTCTTTTTCCTGGAAACTCATGTTTGTCCAGTTGACGGTGTACCCTTCGGGCAGTTTGATGTTTTCAATAGCATTCATCAATTCACTGCTGCTGATACCGGTTTTTGCCTGGGCAGTCACATCGGCACAGGTTTGCTTGTTGAAACGCTGGATCTGACGGGGACCGACGATGAATTTAAACGTTCCGAGAGAACTCAGGGGAACCATGGCTCCGGACTTGGAACGGATCTGAATGTTCCGGGCATTGTCAATCGCGGCGCGCTCCTGCGCTTTGGACTGGATTTTTACATAGAACGCATAACCCATGAGGTTGAAGTCGTTGATGTAATAACTGGCAAGCTGACTCTGCAAAGCGGCAAACACAGAATTGACGGTGACGCCCAATGCTTCAGCTTTATCACGGTCAAGTTCAAAGAAGAGCTGCGGGGTGTCGGCGTTATAACTGGTCGTTGCGTAGAGAGCCTGAGGCTGACGGGAAATTTCTCCGACGATTTTTCTGGTTGTCGCAGAGAGTTCCTGCGCACTGACACCGCCGGGACCGCAGAGCATGAATGTTGCACCGCCGGTCACACCCAGACCCATGATGGCAGGGGGCGTAAAGCAGATAACTCTTGCTTCAGGAATCTGAGAGGCGAGTCCCTGAATTTTATTGAGCATGGCCTGCAGCTGCAGTTCAGGTTTCGTACGTTTTTCCCAGTTGGTCAATTTGACAATCATCATACCGCTGTTTTCGGCTTCACCTGTGAGGAAGCTGAATCCGTTGACAGACAGAATATTCTGGACACCTTCCATTTTGCTGACTTGACGGCGGAATTCATCCACAACTTTTGCAGTTCGCGCCAGCGTTGCGCCCGGCGCAAGTTCAAGGTTACAGAGAATGGCGCCCTTATCTTCCGTCGGCAGGAAGGAGCCGGGCAGATGTTTGAAAAATGCGTAGTTGAGGAAAAGTACCGCTGCAAAAAGAATCAACGTCAACAGTCCGCGGCGGACAAGGAAACGAACAGAAACAAGATAAATGCTTCTGGAACCGTCAATCACAAAGTTGAACGGCTTGAAAAATGCCGGTTTCTTTTCGCTTGCAGGACGCAAAATCAGAGAGCAGAGTGCCGGACTCAATGTCATGGCAACCACGGTTGAAAGCGACAGAGAAATACACATGGTGACAGCGAACTGCATATAAATCTTTCCAACCATACCGCCGTAGAAGGCGAGGGGGACGTAACAGGCAACTGTCACGAGAGTTGTTGCAATGATAGCTCCTGTGATCTGGCGCATACTTTTGGATGCGGCAGCTTTGGCAGAAAGACCTTCTCTTTCCATGAGGGACTGAGTGTTTTCAACCACAACGATAGCGTCGTCCACCAGACTGCCGATGACAAGAATCAGTCCGAACATGGTCAGAACGTTGACGGAGTATCCCATTGCCCACATGAAGGGGAATGTTCCCATCAGAGCCACGGGAATGGCAAAGGTCGGAATCAATGTCGCGCGCCAATCCTGCATGAAGATGTAAGTGATGAGAACCACCAGAAGCAGCGCAGAAATCAGTGTGATGACGATTTCTTTGAGAGAAATCATGATGAACTCTGTGGGGTCGTAGGCTAATTCATAGCTGACACCCTGCGGAAAGGTCTTGCTTGCTTTTTCAACAACTTCTTTAACTTTTTTCACAGTTTCAAGAGCGTTGGCATCGTCATTGCGGTAAATGGCAAGAGCCACACTTTCCTGTCCCTGGAAGAATGCTTCACCTTTATTGGTTTTGATGCCCAGTTCAACGCGGGCGATATCGCGGATACGGATGACACCGCCGTCTTTGTCGTGACGGATGATGATATTGCCGAATTCTTCCGGTGTTTTGAGACGTCCCATGATGTTGAGTTTGTATTCCACAAACTTATTACTGCCTTCAGAACCGATACTTCCGGCGGCGGCCTGACGGTTCTGACTGCTGATTGCGGCGGTCAATTCATCTGTTGAAATTCCCAGAGAAGCCATGCGCAGAGGATCGAGCCAGATACGCATACTGTATTCTTTTGCAGAGAGCAGATCGGCAGCTGCCACACCATCGATACGGGCGATGGCATCTTTGAGACCGGTCATAATGTAGTTGTTGAGTTCCAGCACATCCAGTTTGCTGTAATCGGTCATAAAGGCAAACACGGCGAGCATGTCACCGGAGCGTTTACCGATATTCAATCCCACCCTTTTGACTTCTTCGGGCAGTTTGTTTTCGGCGCGTTTGGCGGAGTTCTGAACGTTGACCATTGCAATGTCGGAGTTCGTTCCGCTTTTGAAAGTGATGGTGCACTGATAACCGCCGTTATTGTTGGCGGTACTGCTGAAATAAAGCAGGTCTTCAAGACCGTTGAATTCAGATTCAAGAGGAATACCGACGGTTTCAGCCACGACTTCGGCACTGGCGCCGTCATAGGCGGTTTGCACATAAATCTGCGGCGGTGCGATTTCAGGATATTCTGCGATCGGCAGTTTTGTCAGACTGATGGCTCCGGAGAGCATCATCACGATACTGATGACGAACGCCAGCTTCGGGCGGTCAATAAATATTTGCGAAAACATGACTTATTTAACTCCGCGTTTGACCGGTTTGACAGGAACGCCGGGGATAATTTTGTGGAAACCTTCGGTAACGACAAGTTCTCCTGCTTTGAGACCCTTGCGGATAACCTGCTGTTCTCCTGAAAGATTTCCCAAGGTGACGTAGCGTTTGACCGGCATGTTGTTTTTGCTGTCAACGACGTAAACAAAGGAACCGTTGACATCGTGGGAAACGGCGGAGGGGGTGACTGCCGGATATTTTTTACCATCATTTCTGGTCAGAATAACCGTGACCACACCATAGGGGATAAGCAGGTTTTCGGGGTTTTTGAAACGTGCCCACACGCGGATGGTGTCGGTGTCCTGCTGGACTGAGGAGTCAACGATTTCAATTTCACCTTTGTATTTGTATTCGGAGTCATCGGCAAGAATGACATTGACAATACCGTTTTTGCGGATGTTTTTGTCATTGCCGAAAAGAGAAAGATAATCTCTTGCGCTGATGGAAAAACGGATACGGATGGGGTCAGTTTGCACCGTCTGCACCAGAGTGCCGCTGGCAGGAGTGACATAGTTGCCGGGTGAGTAAGCTGCTTTGCCGGTTTTGCCGTCAGTCATGGCAATGATCCGGGTGTTTTTGAGATCATCTTTTGCAAGAATCAGCGCGGCTTCAGCTTCAAGCAGCTGCGCTTTGAGGGTGTCGCGTTCACTCAGGACATTCTGATAGGCGTCAAGGGAGGCCGCTTTTTTGTCAAGCAGTTCTTTTTTGCGCAGCAGATTTTTTTCGGCGTAAGCAAGTTTTGCCTTGATCTGGGCAAGTTTTGCCTCTGTGGATTTGACGGCGGCATCATAACGGGTCGGATCGATTTCAAAAAGCAGCTGTCCGGCTTTGACATACTGTCCGTCCTTGAATCCCTGAGAAATCAGGTCTCCTGAAACTTTTGCAGTTGAATAGACGTTGTTGATCGGAACAATGTTACCGACGTAACGGCGTTTGTAGATATCCGGAGCTGTCGTTGTTTCTTCCACTACAACTGCGGGAGCCGGAATTTGCGGTGCTGCATACGCTGCGACAGAAAGTACTGTCAAAAGCACCAGACTTGAGGATTTTGCGATGTTCATTTTGTATAAAATTCCTTTATTTGTTTTTCTTTATAAAACGTATTTTATTTCTCTGACGTTCCCATTAATATACACTTTTTTTAAATAGTTACAAGTTCCGAACTAATTTTTTTTACACAATTATCCGCCGGACAGCGTGATTTTCTTTTGAAAAAGGCTGAAAATCAGGCGCGTTTCATGATGACCGCGGCGATAATGCTCCAGACGACGAGCATGAAAATGCTGAAAATCAGAACGGGCAGCCAGCCGATGGTAAAGACAAGCGTGAGTGCCAGTGCGGTCCAGAGTCCGCCGCCCATGAAAGGCTCATGGAGAAGCTGTTTGTAACCGAAACATGCGGCGGCTTCTGTTTTGTTTTCAGGATCGACCGTACGCAGAAGCATAAGACCTGTTGCGGTCACACCGGTTGCCTGTCCGAAGTCGGCGATGGCTTTTTCAAACCAGGCGTTTTTCAGCAGGCGGGGTGCGACAAACACGACGACGGCAATACAGAAAGCGGTTCCGGCAATAACCAGGATCAGCAGAGGAATGAGGTTGTTCAAGACGACTTTGAGCTGAATCGTTGTAACGGCAGAAACCACCAGAAAGTCAAGAGACGCTCCCGACAGGCGCTGCATCTGTTCTTTGCAGACCAGAGAATCCTGTTTGATCCGGCAGAGGAAAATTTGCAGAATAACGCCGCCGATCATGCAGAGGGGAAAGAGAGGAAATCCTGCGAAAATACGGGTTTTGGCTTCGGGGAAGAGGCTGATTTCTCCGAATTGCAGTGTTTTGAGAATGGTAAATCCCAGCAGGATCGAAAGACCGATCAATGCGATATGAAAGGCGAGGGAGTCGATGGAGTCGCAGAATACCGTCTGAAGACCCGCAGAGGGACGGGCGTTTTCCGGATAAATGCCCTGCTGTTCAAATTTCTGACGTTCATCAAAGGTTTTGACTTCTTTGATGTGTCCTTTTTTTAAAGCCCAGTTGATCAGTGCCATGCCGACGACGATTCCGACGATCATGCCGCAGGTGGCGACGGTGAAGCCCAGGGCAATGCCGTCTTCCCATTTGAATGTGTTGAAAACATCTGTCATGCCGCCGACTGTTCCGTGTCCGCCTTGAAAGCCGATTTCAAGCAGATTGCCGAATGCATGGGGAAGTTTGAAGACCGGGGAAAAAATAAAGCAGGCAAGAGTCAGACCGATAACATATTGTCCCCAGGCAAGAATCTGTCCCAGGCAAAATTGCGGAAATGAAATTTTCAAAACCTCTTTCACTTTGGGAATTGCGGCACCGAGAAAGAGAGCTGCGAAAACCACATTGATCAGAAATCCCGGCAGTTTCTTTATGCCGTTGATGATCTCCGGTGGAATGTGATTGCTGAAACAGCTGCAGAGGATCAAGCCGACAGTACCGCCGATGACAGAACTGGGCAGATACAGTTTTTGAAACACGGGAATTGCAACCCTGAGCAATTTTCCGACGATCAGCAGCAGCGACAAAGCACAAAAAATAATAACAGCATTCATAATCAATATTTCCTGTTTTATTTTGGATTTGGAAAAAATATCTGGATAATATATCACTTCCAAACCGTTTTTGCAAGAACCGGTTTGCAGTGTTTGTTTTTTTTGACTTGCTTTTCTGCGATGGTTGATTATATTAAGAACAGGAAATACAATTTTTTTTGAGGAGGCACTCTGATGTTTTTGTTTGCAAGGATTGCCGGTTTGCTTTTAATTGCAGGCGGCATATTTGTTGCGTTTTTATTGCTGACGTTGCCGCCGACGTTGGAAGAGGAATTGAATCGTTTGCCCGATTTTGATCATACTGCAACTGCCCGCCGTTTGCTGGCTGAAAAAAAGTACGGTGAGGCGAAGGTCTTATGTCAGGATATTATTGAAAATGATCTGCCCGGCAGAAGACCTGCGGAAAAAATTATCCTCAGTTGTGATGAGAAACTCTATTCCGTGAGAAATCGTTTGCTGCAGGCTGCTGAAGCTTTTGTGACCGGAAATCCCGGGGAGTCTGTTGAACAGGCGGGGGCGGCAGTGATTTCTGATATGCTGATGTACGGGGATATCCGCGATCTGGTTGTTCAGGGATATTATAAGGTTACCGGCAGGGAAACAGATCCCTGTGTTGCGGCTTTTGCAGCCGCCGGACTTGCAACTGAAGTTTTTGATGCTGTGGATTGGCTGCCGTCTGTTTTTAAAGCACTCCGCAGAGCCGGTGTTGTTTCTGATAAGTTGGCACGAGGGATTTTGCATATTTTCCGCAGCGCGGCGGACAAAACCGGACAGGCTCTGCGCTTGTGCCGTGATATGAGCGATATTTACCGTAAGGGTGGATTTCTGCGGACCAAAACTGTTTTTAAAAATCTTGAGAATGCTGATGATATTGCCGTTGCCGCCCGTGTGATGCGTAAATCTCCGTCAACTGCCCACCTTGTTTCAAGGGCTGCCGGGAAAAACAGTGCGGAGGTGTTCCGCAAATTGGCAGCTGGAAAACATTCTCCGTCCTTTTTGCGTAAACTGCTTTGTAAAGGACCGCACGGGGTGACATTGCTCTTACGGGCGGCAAAGAGTTTTGAAAAAGGAAATGCGGAGAAGGCGGTGGTCAGAAATATCCGCCTGGTAAAAAAGCATTTGGGCAACTTTGTCTGGCTGATTCCGGTTTTGCTGGCAGGCACGGGGATTCTGCTTGATTTGAAATGGATTTTGAATTTAAGAACGCTTTGCCGCAGACGTTCAAAAAATGCTGTTCCGCTGTGTGATTCAGAAAAGTTCCCGGAGGATAATCATGAATGTTAAAATGTTTATCCGGGGGATCCGGTGTTTCTTTACCGGACTCTGTCGTTTTTATTCTGATATAAGTTTGATGAAATATGCCGTTGTTCCTTTTATTCTGATGTCAGGGTGTATGCTTTTGCTGTTGACTCTTGTTGTCGGATGGGCATCCCGTCTGGGCGGGAAAATTGAAGCGTGGATATCTTCTCTCCCCGCCTGGATAAGTTGGGCGGCTGAGGCTGTTTCGGCTGCGACTGTCGGAGGGGCTGCGATTCTTTCTCTTGTTGCAGCTGTATTGGTGATACTTGTGTTTTACGAAACGTTTGCCGGTCCTTTTTTTGACAGTCTCATCCGGCATTACGAAAAAAAGTATTACGGGATCGAGTTGGAGGATGTCCCGTTCAAAAAGTCATTGTGTTTTCTTTGGGAGTCGCTCTGTTACAGCATCAATACGTTGTTGATTTCACTTTTTTTCCTGCCGGTTGCATTTTTTGTACCTTTTGCCGGTCCCTGTCTGCTGCTTGTTGTGATCGGATACCGCTTGGGAGTGACTTACATGCTGCCCTCCGGATTTTTGAAAAATCGGGGTGTGCGGGAACAAGTTGCTCTGCTTGCCGGAAAAAAGTCCTGTGTTTACGGTTTCGGTATGACTGTCTATGTTCTTTTTCTGCTGCCGCCCTTTGTTTCAATATTTCTGCTGCCGGGAATCATTCTGGGAGGAACGGAGCTTCTGCGTTTGGTTGAAGACAATTCGCAGTGAAGTTTGAAAATTGTGTCGATCTGTTCTTTTTTGCCGGAAAATTACTTGAAAAATAATGTAATACGGGTTATCTTATACATCAAGATTGTATTTAGATCGAAAGGATCAGTCTTCAAGGTGCGGGGTTCCATGCCGCGATGAGTGTGGAATTCAATCGGTATCGGTCTCCCGGAGATTCTTTCCGGGGGGTCGATACCGGGATTCCGCAGCCATTTGAAAGTTGCCTGTGACACGGCGGACTTTTAAAAAATTTGCGGGTAATCCGGCACAGAAAACTGATCCTTTCAGGAAGATATAATAAAACTGAAAGGATTAAAATCATGGCCGAAGAAAAAGTAACTTTTCTTATTGATGACAGCCGGACTATGGAAATTTCCACCGGCAAAGTCGCAAAACTTGCAAACGGAAGCTGTCTTGTCCGCATGGGCGATACGGTCGTTCTGGCTACCGCCTGCGCCGGAGAACCCCGCGAAGGAACGGATTTCTTCCCCCTGCAGGTTGACTACCGCGAAAAATACAGCGCCGCAGGTAAATTCCCCGGCGGCTATATCAAACGTGAAGGCAGACCCTCCACCAAGGAAATTCTCACCTGCCGTATGATCGACCGTCCCATCCGTCCTCTGTTCCCCAAAGGATTTTTCCATGACGTTCAGATCCAGTGCCTCATGCTCAGTACCGACGGTGTCAACGATGCCGACGTGCTTGCCATGCTCGGCGCCAGCGTGAGTTTGATGGTTTCCGATCTGCCGTTTGACGGTCCGATTGGTGCTGTCCGTATCGGTAAAATCGGAGACAAGTTCATCGTCAACCCGACTCATGAAGAGATGAAAAAGAGCTCCCTCGAACTGATCTATGCCGGACGTCCCGACCAGGTCATCATGATTGAGGGTGAAGCTGATTTCATCAGTGAAGAAGATATGCGTGCTGCGATGTACTTCGCCAATGAAGCCGTCAAAAAGCAGTGTGCCGCCCAGATCGAATTGGCTCAGAAAGCCGGACGTCCCAAAAAGGACTACAAACTCTATCTGGTTCCCGAAGCTCTCCAGACTGCTCTGGAAAACTTCTGCGCTCCCACCATTGAACAGGTTTGCACCGTCCCCGGCAAAGAGGACCGCAACAATGCTCTCAACGCTCTGCTGGCTGATCTGCGTGCTGCTCTGCGCGAACAGTTTGCCGATATGAGCGACAGCGACTTTGCCATTGAAACCGCCAAAGGTTTTGATGACTATGTCCGTACCATCACCCGCAAAATCATTCTTGAGAAACAGTATCGTCCCGATGGACGGAGCATTACTGAGATCCGTCCTCTCTCTGCTGAAGTGGGTGTTCTGCCCGTGGTTCACGGCAGCTCTCTTTTCTCCCGCGGAGAAACTCAGGCGATGGTTATTGCCACTCTGGGCAGCGACAAAGACGCTCAGGAATATGATGATCTCAACAGCGAAACCGGAATCGGTATCAAACGTTTTTATCTGCACTACAACTTCCCGAACTTCAGCGTCGGCGAAGTCGGCAAGATCGCCGGTCCCGGACGCCGTGAAATCGGTCACGGAAACCTGGCAGAACGCTCTGTTTCCAAAGTCGTCCCCGCTGATTTCCCCTATGTTGTCCGCTGCGTTTCTGAAATCATGAGTTCCAACGGTTCAACCTCCATGGCTTCTGTCTGCGGCGCCACGCTTGCTCTGATGGATGCCGGTGTTCCGATCACCGCCCCCGTCGCCGGTATTTCCTGCGGACTTGTTACCGGAGATAACGGCGAGCGTCTGCTCCTGACCGATATCCTCGGTGCTGAAGACCACTTCGGCGATATGGACTTCAAGGTTTGCGGTACCCGCAACGGTATCACCGGATTCCAGCTGGACCTCAAGCTCCCCGGTATTCCGATCGACCTTCTCTGCGAAGCAATGGAACGCAACCGCATTGCCCGTCTGCAGATTCTGGATGTGATTGAAGGCTGTATTGCGGCTCCGCGCGCTGACATCAGCGAACGCGCTCCCCGTCTGGAAGTCATCCAAATCAATCCTGAAAAGATCGGTGCCCTCATCGGTCCCGGCGGAAAGAATATCCGTTCCATCACCGAAGAAACCGGAGCCTCCATTGACGTCGATGATGCCGGTGTTGTCAAAATCATGGCAAGCAACAAGAGCAAACTTGATGCTGCCAGAGAACGCGTTGTTGCCTGCACCGCTGAAGCAGAAGTCGGCAAAATCTACCGCGGCAAAGTTGTCACCCTGCGTGACTTCGGTGCCTTTGTTGAAATTCTGCCCGGAATGGATGGCTTGCTCCACATTTCTGAAATGGCGGATTACCGTGTGAACAAGGTCACTGATATCTGTCAGGAAGGCGATTTCGTTACCGTCAAAGTCATTGATATTGACAGTGCCGGAAAAATCCGCCTGAGCCGCAAGGCTGCCCTCAAGGAAATGGATGAAAAATAATCCGTTTCCCTGAAATTTACAAAAAAAGAGAAAGCAGCCGGAAAGATTTTTTTCCGGCTGTTTTTAAATAAAAACAACGGGTTTTAACCATGATCAAACTGTTATCGTATTTATTTCCCATACTGGTCAATTTTGTTTGCGGCGGCGTGTTTTTTATTACCGCTTTGCGCTGTTCTCAGGCTTCAGCCCCCGGCTGGGTCGTGGGAGCCACACTTTCCACCTGGTCATTGGTTTATTCTGTTGTTTCGTTTATTGCGGGTAAAGTAACGACCGTAAAGAACTCCGTTATGCTTATCTCAGCCGGCGGATTGATGATAACTGCCGCCTCGGCGGGGTTTTTGCTGTTCCCCGGCGTTTACAGTCAATTTATCTGGATTGCTCTGACCGGTGTCGCCGCGGCAACCTACTGCACCAGTTTTCAGGTTTTTGCCAAATCCATTGAACAGAATCAGAATACGGGAGTTGTCCGTGCGACGGCACTTTATACGGCTAGCTGGAGTCTTGGAATGGCGACCGGTCCGTTTGTCTTCGGACTTCTGCCTGTAAATTTGAGTTTTGTTATCAATGCCGCCTTGGGACTTGTGATTGCAGGCGGTATCGTTGCTGTTTCCAAAACTGTTAAACGGCGTGAAAATACGGCGGATGAACAGGGTTCCTGCCTGCCTGAAACCGGAGGTATGCCGGATTGTGTATGGGTGGGGTGGATCATCGGCGGCGTTGGAACAATCGCTATATTTGTTATCCGCTGTCTGGTTCCTTACCGTGCCCATCTGCTTGAGTTTTCAAGAGCAGAAGCGGGAATCATTCTTGCTGTTGTAAGTTTTGTTCAGGCCTTTACCGCACTTGCTTTGATAAATGTAAAGACCATGATGTATAAGGCTTTACCGGTTGTTCTGGCAGGATTGTGCGGCATTTCTTCTTTGCTGATTTTCGGATTCGGCAGTGGAAAAATATTTTTTGCGATTGCTGCGGTTCTTTTTGGTATCTATTCCGGATACTTTTACTTTATGTTTGTTTATCACTCGCTTATTTCTCCAGTCAACAGTACGCGCTATGTGGCCATCAATGAAATTATTGTTGGAATTATGGGAACCGTCGGCCCCTTTGCAGGGGGATTGCTGACCACGCCTTCAACCAGTGGAACAGCTTTTCCCGTTATGGCGGTGTTGTGTGGATTGAGCATCATTTTTGCTGTATTTTATTTCTGTAAGAATAAAAAATGACAACGATAAGAAAAATAAGAATAGCGGATAAATATATTCCATGGCTTTTGTTTGCAGGAACGATTGCCATATATTTTCCTGCAGTCTATTTTTCTGTTGATATTTTTGATGATACCAGTTATGTTAACAGATTATTTCTGTCGGATTTATCGGAGTTGGATATCCGGGATTATTTGTTTTCGCCTGTGCTGGGATTGAGTTCTCCGCTTGTCATGTTTTCTTTTCTTCTGGACAGGCTGATATGGAAACCTGAAATCCTGGCCAATGGTATGCATTTTACGAATATCCTCTGCCATGCTGCCGGAACTGTTGTTTTTTATCGGATTTGCCGGAAATTGACTGTCAGAATTTTGGGTTCCAGCAAAACATTCAGACTGAAACTTTCACCCTGCTGGAGTGCAATTACGGTTATTTTTTGGGCATTCCACCCGCAGCGGGTCGAGTCTGTAGTCTGGATATCTGAACGAAAAGATGTTCTTTTGACATTGTTTTTTTTCTGTTCAATTTCTTTTTTTATAGACTCTTACAGAAAAAGCAAAATCAGTCTGGCGGCAATTGTTTTATTTGTGGCTTCCCTGGCTGTCAAACCCATGTTGTTAACAATGCCTGCAATTCTCTGGGTATGGATGAAAACAGAGTCCGGTAAATTTTTTTCCAAACGGAATATTGTTCAGTTGATTCCTTATTGTGTGATTTGCAGCGGATTGTTGTTTTTTTACATCTTCTTTAGAAATATAACTCCATTTGCAGCGGATTGCGGAACTGTGTTTTTCCGTTTGAAAATCATCTTTTGGAATATTGCAAATTATTTCCGCAGTGCGGTTGTGCCGACAGAACTTATGCCGTTTTATCCATTTTATTCTCCGGCATATTACAGTTTGTTCCCTGCATTTATTTTTCCGGTGTGTGTGTGTGTGCTTGCCATTGCCGGAAGAAAAACATATGCTGTAAAAAATATAATTCTTCCAGTCTTGCTGCTTTTTCCGGTAACGCTGTTACCTGTTTGCGGTATTCACAGAATAGGGAATGTTGATTGGGCTGACCGTTATAATATTATTCCCTCGTTATTTCTTCTGTTTCCCGCAATATTTCTGATGAATTACTGGGGGCGGAAATATGTTGTCTGGCAAAAATATACAGTACTTGGATGTGTGTGTTATGCATTGTTTCTGATCAGTACGACCATTTCCTATCTGCCGTGTTGGAAATCCCTTTCTACTGTTAAGTTTGCCAGCACTGCGGATATTCCAAATCCAAATTATAGAATAATGTTTTTACATGCGATGACTGCATTTCTCAACAATGATTTTGTCAGCACTGCAGAAATCTCCGCAAAGATCAGTGAAAATTCTGTTTGTACGCCTTATGATAAAAAAATGATCCGGGTTTATCACACCGGCATAATCGGATTGCTGCAATCAGCGGGAAATTCTCCGGACGCCGGTGGAAAAACGTTGACAAAATTGCTTTTGAGTGAAGATATCCGGTATTGTGCCCGGATTTCCTCGGAGTTTGTAGATATTGCTGTTGCCGCATCCGTTTATTGGAACCTGCATAAAAAGGATATCGCAACGGCGATAAAATTGTATGAAACGGCTGCCGCGTATTCAAGAAGTGACTACGGCGGGCAGATTATGCAGATACAGGCTGCTTTTCTGAAGAACGATTTTGTTCGAGCGCAGCAGATATTATCTGATCTTCAAAAGAAAATTCCGGATAGCAATGTTGTTGCAGCTTTAAAAAAACAACTTGACGTTCTCCAATCTCAAAATCAGAAAAAACAATATGAAAAATAAACTTGTTATCGTATTGGACCGTTTGAGGAGCGCACACAATGTGGGGAATATTTTCCGCATTGCAGAGGCGCTCGGCGCTGCGGAAATCATCGCCTGCGGCTACACGCCCGCTCCGCCGCATCCCCGGCTTGAAAAGACGGCAATGGGATCAGATAAAATGGTTCCCTGCCGCTGTTTTGCAAGTTCTCTTGAGGCGGTAAAGGTTTTGCGGCAGGAAGGGGTAAAAGAGATTCTCGCTGCTGAACCGCTGCCGGGAAGTGTGCCTGCCTGGAAGAGAGAGTATAATTTTCCGCTTGCCGTGATTTTCGGCAATGAGGCATTGGGCGTTCATCCTGAAACGCTTGAGGTTGTTGATGGACTTGTTTCCCTGCCGATGCATGGAGAGAAAGCCTCCATCAACGTCGGAAATGCCGCCGCCGCAATTCTTTATGCGATTGAAAGCAAGGAGTGAACTGCCTTATGAAAATAAAATTGCTCGGTAAAAATCTGGATGATATCCGTCCTCTGCTGAAAAAATTTGATCTTGAGGAGTGTGACAGTGATTTTGAACTTGTCATTACTCACGGCGGAGACGGCGCTCTGCTCGGGGCTGAACGGGATTATCCCGGCATTCCCAAGTTTCCCTTGCGTGATGCCGCAACAGCTTCTCCGTGTGAACAGCATCCGGCAGAGGTGCGTTTGCAGGAACTGCTTTCCGGAAAAGCAAAGGCTTTTGTACTACCCAAAGTTGCCGCCAAAGCCAACGGCAAGGAAATTACAGCACTGAATGACGTTTTTATCCACAATTTTGAACGTGCCAGCGCTTTACGTTACCGGGTCTGGATCGACGGCGAACTTTATGCCCATGAAATTGTGGGAGACGGCGTTTGTCTGTCAAGTGTGCATGGCAGTTCCGCCTATTACAGAAGTATTACTCAGAGTTTGTTCAAAGTCGGTATCGGACTTGCTTTCAGCAATTCAACTGAGGATGTCAATCATCTTGTGTTGAGTGAAAAATCCCGGATCGGTATTGAAATCGTCAGAGGACCGGGACTGATTATCGCTGATAACTCCCCGGATTATGAAACCGTTGCCGTCGGAGAGACTGTGGAACTTTATCAGACGGATAAAACTGCGACGATTCTCGGACTTGACGGTTTTATGTGCAAGCAATGCCGTTTGCTCCGTCATCCGCATAAACATCCCTTTGCCGGAATGATTTGATATGGGCATTTTTAAACTCCATGCGCCTTTTCCGCCCGCCGGAGATCAGCCTCAGGCTATTGCACAGCTTCAGGCGGGATTTGCCGCACATACGCCTCGTCAGACTTTGCTGGGTGTGACGGGATCCGGAAAAACTTATACGCTTGCCTGCGCGATTGCCGGAATGGATCGCCCTGTATTGGTTCTGTCGCACAATAAAACGCTGGCTGCACAGTTATACAGCGAGTTCAAAAGTTTCTTCCCGGAAAATGCCGTGGAGTATTTCGTCAGTTATTACGATTACTATATGCCGGAATCCTATATTCCGCAGACGGATACCTATATTGCCAAAGACTCCAGTATCAACGCTGAGATTGAACGTCTGCGCTTATCCACGACGACAAGTCTTGTTGAACGCCGTGATGTGATTGTCGTTGCAAGTGTCTCCTGCATTTACAGTTTGGGTGCGCCTGAAGAATTTACTGAGATGTGCGTGCGGATTTCCTGCGGCGATACGTTAAGCAGAAATGATTTTCTTGCCCGTCTGGTGGATATCCAGTATACCCGTAATGATACCGCTCCGGAAAGGGGACAATTCCGTGTGCGCGGAGATGTTGTTGATGTGTACGAACCTCAGCGGAATGATTTTGTCCGTGTCAGTTTCTTCGGTGATGAGGTTGATTTTATTGAACGGAGAGATGCTGTTTCAGGTAAAGTCAAACTCCGTCCTGAATTGGCAACGCTCTTTCCCTGTAAACAGTTTGTTCTGCCGCCTGACCGTATCGCCGCCGCCGCCGGAGCCATCAAAGAGGAAATGCGCGAAAGACTGGATTATTTTGAAAAAAACAATCTGCTGGTAGAGGCACAGCGTCTGCACCAGAGGGTCACTTATGATATTGAAATGATGAAAGAGCTGGGATACTGCAGCGGAATTGAAAATTACTCCATGCATCTTTCCAGCCGCCGTCCGGGGACGCGCCCCTACTGTCTCTTTGACTTTTTTCCGGATGACTTTTTAACGATCATAGACGAATCGCATGTGACTTTACCGCAGCTGCAGGCGATGTATAAAGCGGACCGCCACCGCAAGGAAATCCTCATTGAACACGGATTCCGTCTGCCGTCGGCTCTGGAAAACCGTCCGTTGAAGTTTGAGGAATTTGAGGCGGTAACCAATGAAACTGTTTATGTTTCAGCTACTCCGGGAGAATTTGAACTTAAGCAGAGCGGCGCTCCTGTTGAACTGGTTGTGCGTCCCACCGGGCTGCTTGATCCTGAAATTGAAATCCGTCCGTTGGAAGGACAAATTGACGATGTAATCGGCATGATCCGCGAAACAGCCAAACACGGAGAAAGAACGCTTGTGACGACTCTGACGAAAAAAGGTTCTGAGCGTTTGGCGGATTATCTGTCGGAATTGGGAATCCGCGCCTGTTATCTGCACTCTGAACTGGATGCCCTTGAACGGGTGCGTATCCTCAATAAATTGCGTGACGGTGAATACGATTGTATGATCGGAATCAACCTGCTGCGAGAAGGTATTGACTTGCCTGAAGTGGCACTGGTTGCCATTCTTGATGCGGATAAGATGGGCTTTCTGCGTTCAGAACGGGCATTGGTTCAGACTGCCGGACGTGCGGCGCGTAATAAAAACGGCAAAGTTATTCTCTATGCGGACAGCGTAACCGACAGTATGCAGGGACTGATCGATCTGACTGCGGCACGCCGCAAGAAGCAGATTGCTTACAATGAAGCGCATAATATTACGCCGCAAACGGTGAAAAAGAAACGCAATACCACAATCAGCGAAATCATCGGCGGCGGAGATACGAAAAAGTCCAAAATTAAAACGCCGCAGCTGGCGGGAACCATGCTGGACGGCGCTGTCGGTGACAATCTGGATAAACTGGGATTGACCACCAAAGAAATGGATGCTCTTATTGAAGAACTTACCGGCGAGATGATGTCCGCAGCCGAGGCATTGGAGTTTGAACGCGCTGCTCAGCTGCGTGACAGAATCAAAGCCTTGAAAAAGGGATGATTTCAGGCGATTTCTCCTGAAACTGTTTCCGTTTCTTCTGCAATGATTTCCGGCTGCCTGCGGATAGAGTCATAAAACGCCGCATAAAAAGTTCCCAGCCAGGGCAGCAGCCAGAAGAGAGCGACTCCCAGGGTAATCACCGTTGCCCCCAGGGTAATCAGACCCAATAAGATACCGTATCCGAAAAGCTGCATTTTGTGTCCATACATGATTTGACTGCTTTCAGTCATTGCCTCTTTGACGGAACATTCCGGATTGTCAAGCATGACAAAAAATGTCATGGAATAACGGTATCCTGCAATAATTCCGGGAATAATCAGAAGAAGACCCCAGAGTATTGTAAAAATGAGGACTCGCAAATTTGCCCAGACAAAACGCAGATATTGATTGAAGGGCGTGAAAATCACATTCCATCCAAGTTGTTCATTACGGATGATTTTCAGCCAGAACAATGCAGTTCCGGCAGTCAGAGGTGCCAGAAGATACCCGGTCAGCCAACCGATTTTGGGAATATTTTGTGCGCTATAATATATGACGACTGAAAACAGCGAAATTCCCAATGCAAACCATCTTTTTCCTTTGAGGGAATTCCAGGAAAGTTTACTTAATTCAGAAAAACTGCTGCCGGGAGAAATGATTTCTTTTGCCATAATTTTGCCTTTCTGTTATGAGTATTCCGTTTTGTTGACTGTAATGTAATGCAGAAGTTACAGAAAGTCAAGTATTGAAATTGTTTTTTAAATATTTTTTGCAGGCTTTGGAAAAGTGACTTTTATCGTAAAATCCCCAGTTTTCAGCGGCTTCTTTGAGTCCTGTTTTGTGCATTTCCATTTCAGAAACGGCACAGCGCAGGCGATAGAGACGTTCGTAATGGGCAAAGGATATTCCGAATACGCGGCGGAATAAATGTGCAAAACGGCTTTCGCTCAAATTACAGAATTGCGCGGCTTGAGCTACGCTCAAAGGGGTGTTGCTCAAATGCTGCAATGACGGCAGAAGTCTTGAATAATCCGAATCCGGAACAGCAGAAAACTCCAATGCGGCTATTTCTATTAAAATCCCCAATGCCGCGTGCCAGATCTGCAATTCCCGCTTTTCGCTTTCCGGAAGAGATAAGAGATCAATGATTTTCTGCGGCAGCTCCGGCGGTAAATCAAGATTGTTGAGAATGTTCTGCCGTTCCGTCGGAGGAATGGTAAAAAGCGTATTTATTTTTTTTGCTCCTGCAAGCAGAGCATGATCCAATACTTCAGGAGTAATTGTCAGCAACAGCAGGAAATTCCCTTTTTCTGAATAAATACTTTTGTGTTGTTCCCAGGGAGATGTCAGATAAATTTTTCCTTCGCTGACGCAGACGGTTTCCCCGTTTTGAAAACTTATTGTATCTCCTTGAATTAAAATACCGATATGGATGGCGGAATGCATATCCGCAGGACATTCTGATACGCCAGGGTTATGCCGGGAATATTGTGCCATAACCGGATGTTCCGCCGTCAGCTGCCAATCATAATTTAAAGTATTCATAGCAGAAATTTACAACTCCTTTGCTGTAATATACCACGATTTTTGTTTGATACAAGGCTTTTTCCGGGTTATATTACTTTCAAAACCTTGAAAATTTTATATTCCGGAGATTTTTTTATGAAACACAGGGTTATTCTGATCGGCTGCGGCATTATGGCAAAGCAGCATTCGGTCCGTTTTGAAGCGGTTGCAGACAGGGTGGAAATTTCTGCTCTGGTCGATATTGAAATTGAACGGGCGCAGGCTGTATCGGATCTGCTGCCCAATCATCCTCCCTGTTTTACTGATTATCATGAAGCCCTGCCTTACGGTGATGCGGCTCTGATTGTGCTGCCGCACCATCTGCATACGCAATGCACCATTGATTGTCTTGATGCCGGTCTGCATGTCCTGGCTGAAAAACCTCTTGCCAACAGCGAAGCTGAATGTCTTGCCATGATCGAAGCGGCAAAGCGGAATAAAAAAATATTGATGGTCGCTTATTGTATGCGCTATCATCCTTTGATCAGAGAAATGCACCGTCTCATCAAAGAAGAGACTTTCGGAAAATGTTTCCAGCTCTCTATCTGGACTGAACAGTTGACCATGCTCCGCAGTGAATGGCTCGGCAAACGTGAAACTCTGGGCGGTGGACAGCTTTTCAGTCACGGCTGCCACTATATCGACCTCTTGCTCTGGATGATGGGAAAACCGGTCATCGGAACGCATCTGGGAACAAATCTTGGTACGCCGTGGATGGATAGAGAGGGAACCAGTAACGTCTGTATTCAATTTGAAAGCGGCGCACTTGGTTATCACTTCGGTACCTGGGGCGCCAGAGGTACCCGGATGGGCTATGATTTTCAGGCGCATTGCGAACAGGGATTGATCGATCTGGATTTCCATGCCGGAAAATTGACGTTCCGCTGCAAGGATCCTGAACACGTTCCGGGCGTTGCCATCAAGTCAGAAGAAACAGTTTTGATGGAAGCCGACAATGCCAAGCCGACTGCGATCGAAATGGCGCACTTTATTGACTGTATTGAAACAGGAAAGACCCCGGATACGACTCCGGAAGACAGCCTTGAAGGATTGCGCGTGATCTGGAAACTCTATGAAGCTGAAGAAAATTGCAAGATCGCCGATCTGCGCGGTTTGGGATTTTAAGCCGGAGGTGGACATATGAAAAAGTCCGTTTTTACTCTCATTGAACTTTTGGTGAGTGCTGCTTGTAAAGTGAGGGTTTTGCCGTTTTATTACCTCAAAATAATTTATAAAAACGACACATCCTTACGCCCGCAAGGGCGCACTTCACGCATTTTTGACAACGGTCAAAAATGCTCTTCACACCTTCACATCTTCACTCAATCAGCGTTCACGCTGATTGAACTTTTGGTGAGTGCTGCTTGTAAAGTGAGGGTTTTGCCGTTTTATTACCTCAAAATAATTTATAAAAACGACACATCCTTACGCCCGCAAGGGCGCACTTCACGCATTTTTGACAACGGTC
>SUVX01000048.1 GCA_015061725.1 Lentisphaerota bacterium | reverse complement strand
TGTTGTTTTTATATTTTAAGCACCGCAGGTGCGCTGTAAACCTAAACACATCAACCCGCCGGTAGGCGGCAACTTCACAAGTGAAATGGAGCGTTAGCGTAATGAAACGTCTTCACAAGCGCCCAAAGGAAGCGACTTCACCAGCAAGTCGGAACGGCGCTTAAGTGAAGAGCGGCTGCCGCCGCGTGAAGATGTGAAGAAGAACCTGACGGCTCCGTGAAGAGAAGACTTGCGTCTTCGTTATTTTTTTGCCCTTCCGGGCAAATTTTATGCGGGAGCAGTACATGCTTTGCCGGATGAGCAGAGTTCTCCGGTGAATGTTGTTTTTATATTTTAAGCACCGCAGGTGCGCTGTAAACCTAAACACATCAACCCGCCGGTAGGCGGCAACTTCACAAGTGAAATGGAGCGTTAGCGTAATGAAACGTCTTCACAAGTGCCCAAAGGAAGCGACTTCACCAGCAAGTCGGAACGGCGCTTAAGTGAAGAGCGGCTGCCGCCGCGTGAAGATGTGAAGAAGAGCCTGACGGCTCCGTGAAGAGAAGACTTGCGTCTTCGTTATTTTTTTGCCCTTCCAGGCAAAAAAATGGCGCACCCGGCGGGATTCGAACCCACGACCTCTTGCTCCGGAGGCAAGCGCTCTATCCAGCTGAGCTACGGGTGCGCGTTGGCGTTCCATTAATATACCTCATTATATTATAATTGCAAGTCTTTCAGGATTTTTTTTGAAAGAATGAATTTTTTTCGGAATTTTTTCCCTCTTATGCCGTCAGAATGCAAAATATTGTTTGACTTTTTTTTTTACGGTGCTATCTTAATTATAGAACGTATACAAAAAACAGTATACAACAGGTGCAAATGACACGCTTTCATAAGACATTGCCACGCAAGGTGGAGTTCGCGCGCGATGCGCTGGTGACGTTGATCCATGACCGCAAGATGGTCAGGGGAGACCGTCTGCCGGCTTATTCCGTTTTACGCGAAACACTCGGGCTGGGCAGTCAGACGATCGCAGGGGCTGTCAATCTGCTTTCCGAAGCAGGGGTCCTTGAGGTCAGAGACAAGGTCGGTATCTTTGTGAAAGATCCTGACGGCGGACTTCTGACCGGAAGAACGATCGCTGTTGCGGTCCGTCCGATTGAGGGCAGTGCTTACGGAGCAACATTGTGTGCGTTTATTCAGAAACTGCTTTCTGAAAGAAACTGCCGCTGTTTGACATTTTTCCGCAGTTCCCAGGGAACTGCCACGTCCGAACTTTCGGAGTTCCCCGGTCTGGAACAGGCCGTGCTTGAACACGGATGCGACGGCGTTATCACCCTTTGTCCTTTCTCTGAAAAGGCGCTTTCTGTTATGAAAAAACAGGGCATCCGCTGTTGTTTTGTCGGCGATGATGACCGCGTGATAAAGGATTCCGGTGTGGTGATCGACGTTGCGCATTTTATTGAAAATGCCGCAGCTGAACTGAAAAATGCCGGTTGTGCAAAAGTTATTCAGTTTGCTGTTTCAAAAGAGCAGCTTGCTTCGCGTTCTTCAAGCGGCGTTCCCGGTATGATCGGCGTATCTTATGAGGGCGGCGCGGCAATCGCAGACAAGTTGCTTGCGATGGATGAAAAAGAGCGTCCGGACGGGATCATCAGCGATGATGATATTCTTGTCAGCGGTTTTCTTGCTGAACTTTTCGCCCGTCAATTGCCTGATATCAGATATCTGCCCATGATCGCCGCAATCGTCCACCGTGAACTTGGGGAACGTTATCCCTCCGGCAGAATGATCCTTTATGAACAGGGGATCGAGGAATATGCCGGACTTGCAGTTGATCTGCTGCTCTCCGCTCTGCGGGGAAAAGAGATCCCTGAATCCCGTGTTGTCTACCGGTTCAAACCGGTAAAGTTAAAAGATATAAAATAACTCAACCTCTAACCAAAACAGGAGAACTAAAAATGAGTTACACAGTCAATGATCTGGCCATCAATGGCGGTAAGAAAGTTTTTGAAGGAGCTTTCCCCGGCTGGCCGCAGTTCAACCCCGCCGTCTATGACAAAGTCACCGACATTCTGAAATCCGGCAAAGTCAACTATTGGACCGGTAAAGTCGGTATGGAATTTGAAAAGCAGTGGGCAAAATGGCTCGGTGCTGAATATGCCATCAGCGTTGCCAACGGTACCTGCGCTCTGCACACCGCTCTGGCCGGTCTCGGCGTCGGCCCCGGTGACGAAGTCATCTGTACCTCCTACAGCTTCATCGCTTCCAGCTTCTGCGCTCTGCAGGCCGGTGCTCTCCCCGTCTTCGTTGACTGCGGAACCGACCACCTGATCAACCCCGATCTGATCGAAGATGCCATCACCGAACGCACCAAAGCGATCGTCGTTGTCCACCTCTACGGTATGGTTGCTGACATGGATCCGATCCTTGCCATCGCCAAGAAACACAACCTCTACGTTGTTGAAGACTGCGCCCAGTGCTTCGGCGGTGTCTACAAAGGCAAAAAAGCCGGTACCATCGGCGATGTCGGCTGCTTCAGCTTCTGCCAGAGCAAACACTTCACCACCGGTGGTGAAGGCGGTATGGTCGTCACCAATAACGAAGATCTCGCCTGGGAATGCCGTTCTTTCCGCGATCATGGTTATGACGTCAAAGCCAAACTGAACCTCCTCGAAATGGAAGGCAAACAGCTTTACATCCACCGTCGCGTCGGTTTCAACTTCCGTATGACTGAAATGCAGAGCCAGATCGGTCTGTGCGAACTGGAACGTTTCGATGACTGGAACCTCAAGAACCGTATCCGCAACGGTAAGATGCTGATTGAGCAGCTCAAAGATCACCCGCTGATCAAATATTGCCCGGTCGATACTGAAGAACGTCAGAACTCCTTCTGGTGGGCTCCCTTCGTGATCGATACCGACAAGCTCCAGGATGGAATCGACACCAAGCAGGTCATTGCTGCCATCGCCGCTGAAGGCGTTCCGGTGTACAGCGTTCTGTGGCCCGAAATGTACAAGGAACAGGCCTACACCGACCGCAAGGGCTTCGGTACCGTCGGCTATCCCTTCAACGATCCCCGCAGCCGCAACATCGACTACACCAAGTTCAACTGCAAGATGGCCAACTGGATGACCGACCGTACCATCAGCTTCTTCACCCATCCGACCTATGATGTGGAACACATGCAGGCCATGATCGACGCCTTCAAGAAGGTTGCCGAAGCCTACATGAAGTAAGAAAAAGAGGTCTGTCATGGCTAAAGTCAAATACGCGATTATCGGATTCGGCGGTATTGCCGAAAACCGTATCGCTAAAGAAGGTTATGCTTGTGACAAGTCCCGGTTTGCTCCGCTGCAATATGCGGAGCTGACCGGTGCTTTTGACCTCAATCCGGCGCGCAAAAGTGCCGCAGAAGCTCTGGGACTCAAATGGTATGACTCTGTGGATGCGCTGATTGCCGATCCTGAGATTGATGCCGTTTATGTTGCCACCAACAACGCCACTCACGCTGAAATGACCATCCGCGCTCTTGAAGCCGGAAAACACGTCATTGTTGAAAAACCGATTGCCACCAGCATTGCTGATGCCAAAAAGATGATTGCCGTTGCAAAGAAAAAGAAACTTTCTCTTTCTGTTGACCACATGATGGTGAACAACGCTTTCAACAAGATGGCAAAGAAAAGCATTGCCGACGGCAAACTCGGAACCGTGAATGACTGCTGTTTCCACATGGAATTCGCCTTCGGATACGATCCGGCTGAGGCTGCCACCTGGCGCTGCAGCAAGATTGAAGAAATGGGCGGACCCATCGGCGACGTTGCTTCTCACTGCTTCTATGTTGCTGAATACATTTTCGGTTCTCCGATTGTGGAGATCGCTGCCGTTTATCTGCCCAAGATCATGGAGATCAAGGCTGAGGATGGAGCTTACATCAAGTTCACCCTTGCCAACGGACTCAAAGGCTCTGCCAAGGTCGCTTTCAGCGAACTGCGCGGGGGACTTGTCGGAACGCTCTCCAATCTCGGATTTGAGATTTACGGTAACGAAGGTGTACTCCGCAGTTACGGTACGATGTTCCAGCTCTCCGGACACGCGGATGAGCCTTACAAGATGCGTCTTGAACTTGAGACTGCCAAAGGCGTCAAGAGTCTCAAACCGCGCGTCTATCCGAACATCTATCAGACGCTTATTGAAGAACACGCCAAGAGTGTGCTTTCCGGCCGCCGTCTGACCGGCGAAAACGGACTGCGCAACCTTGAACTTTGTGCAGCTGCCCACAAGTCCGCCAAGAGCGGCGGCAAAGTGGTCAAACTGTAATAAAGAACAGTTCTGCAAAATAAAACGGCACAGGAGTTTTACTTCTGTGCCGTTTTTGGCTCTGAGAAATTAACAGGGGGGAATTGGCTGTTTTACATGAATATTGCTGTATTTCAAATATTCATTCAGTTGTCTTGTTTTATCTCTTTTTGTCAATCCGTGAGATGAGATTGATAAGCAGTATATCTGTCAGACTTGCCTTCATAAGAATAAGAAGCATTATTATTCCGGAAAAAACACCGAAGATGACAGGAGAAAAAGCGATCAGACCAAGAAGCAGAACAGGACATACGAATATGAGTGAAAGAACTATCGGGGCAATATAAAAAGCATCAATTCCTGTATTCCAGGCTATAATATAAGAGATGATTATTAAGGCAAGATATATGAAAACGGCATATTTCCAGAATTCTTTGGGAATAGTAAGGGGTTCCCGGATGTTTGCGGCTTTTCCGTTCTGAGGTTCATTGCCGATATCCTTGTATTTTTCATCCCAGTTTGATGTGTGCGGAGAAAGATAGTTTTTTCCGGCATCTTCGGTATCAAGTTGTATTGCCGGTTGCGGGACATCATCCTGCGGAAAAGTTATAACGACTTTTTTGCGGCAATAGATACAAGTATATTTTTTGCCGAGGTCGTAATCTTGACAAGCCTTATGCATTCCGCAATGCGGACATTTGAACACAAAATTCATCTTTGTTTTTCCCGCGGTATGATTTTTTTTTGTCTGAAGTAAATTTACTCCGTTTTTTTCAGAATACAAGCCCAGGAAAAAGAAAATGCGTTTTTATGGACCAAAATGGACGGGGATGGACCAAATGGACGACGCTCCTTTTGAGAACGGAAAATACCCGACAATCAAACCATTTCCCTCAACAAAATACTCCGCTTTTTTGCCGAAACGTCGGCACCGGCCGAAACGTCGGCACCGGTCTTATACCGTCTTGCCCTGCGGGGAACGGCGGAACAGCAAACTCCCCTCAATGGTAAAGCACCTCCCTCAACAAATACCCCGCTTTTTTGCCGAAACGTCGGCTTCGGAGTTACGCCGTCTTGCCCTGTCGGGGAGACGGCGGAAACAATTATCCCCAAGAGTCAAAACATTTCCCTCAACAAATACTCCGCTTTTTTTGAAAAGAGATGGGGGCTTGGGGGAAGAGAAAAACTTTTTTTCCCGTGAAAAAAAGTTTTTCTCTTCCCCCAACTCCCACCGGCTTTTACGCAAAAAGGTCGGTGGAAAGATAGCGTTCGCCGGAGTCGGGGAGGAGGACGACGATACGTTTGCCGGAAAATTCCGGTTCTTGAGCAAGTTCCAGGGCGGCGTGCAGGGCGGCGCCTGAGCTGATACCGATCAGCAGTCCCTCTTTTGCTGCGGCATTCCGGGCGGCAGCGTAGGCGTTTTCGGCGGAGACTTTTATCACGCGGTCAATGAGTGTTCTGTCAAGAATTTCAGGAATGAAATTGGCTCCGATGCCCTGAAGTTTGTGAGGACCGGCTTTTTCTCCTGAGAGCAGGGCGCTGCAATCGGGTTCCACGGCGCAAATCATAACTTCAGGATTATGTTCTTTGAGATAGCGGCCGGTTCCGGTGAGGGTGCCTCCGGTGCCGACGCCCGCAATGAAGACATCCACTTTACCGTCGGTATCCTGCCAGATTTCAGGACCCGTTGTCCGATAGTGGGCAAAGGCATTGGCAGGGTTTTTAAACTGCTGGGGAATGAAAGAACCGGGATTCTCTTTGCGGAGAGCTTCGGCTTTTTCAATAGCCCCCTGCATGCCGTCTTTGCCGGGCGTCAAAACAATCTGGGCGCCATAGGCGGCAAGGAGCTTGCGGCGTTCAATGCTCATGGTGTCGGGCATGGTCAGGATCAGGGGATATCCCTTGATGGCAGCGGCGATGGCAAGTCCGATTCCGGTGTTGCCGCTGGTGGGCTCAATAATCAGAGCGCCGGGAGCAAGTTTACCGGATTTTTCAGCTTCTTCAATCATGGCAATACCCACGCGGTCTTTGACACTGCCGCCGGGGTTGAAAAACTCCACTTTTGCAAGAACTTCAGCTGAAGAAGAGTTCATTTTTCCGATTTTGACAAGCGGCGTATTGCCGCAACTTTCAAGAATATTATTGTAAACAGCCATAATTTTTCCTCTTGGCTTTGTTTCTGAGAATAAGTACTCCGCTTTTCTCGAAAAGGGGTGGGGTGTGGGGAGGGGAAAAACCTCTTTTCTCGTGAAAAGAGGTTTTTCCCCTCCCCACAATGCCATCTCCTTTTATCGAAAAGCGACTCTTTTAAGCTCTGCGCCAGGAGTCGCGGAACTCGGCAAAAGTTCCCGCATCAAGGGCATCGCGGATTTGTTTTGCAAGATTAAGATAGTAATGCAGATTGTGAATTGAAAGCAGCTGCATGCCGAGAATTTCTCCCACATTCATCAGGTGACGGATATAGGCTCTTGAGAAGTTGCGGCAGGCGTAACAGGTACACTCCGGATCAATGGGGGAAAAGTCTTTGGCGTATTTTCCCGCCTTGATGCTGAGCGTTTCACCTTTGCCGACAAATGCGCCGCCGTGCCGTCCGAGACGGGTGGGGAGAACGCAGTCAAACATATCAATACCGCGGGCAACATCTTCAACGATCTGTCGGGGGGTACCGACACCCATCAGATAACGGGCTTTGTCTTCGGGCAGGAAAGGCTCTGCCGCATCAACGGCGCGGAACATCTCTTCCTCTGTTTCTCCGACAGAAACGCCGCCGATGGCGTAACCGTCAAAGTCCAGCGCGGTGATTTCCTTTGCGGATTTTTCGCGCAGTTCGGGATAGACGGAGCCCTGAACGATACCGAAACGCAGCTGTCCGTCATTGAGGGGCTGTTCTCTTGACATGGTTTCCCAGCGGGTGGTGATTTCCAGACTTTTCAACGCCTGTTCAGGCGTGGCGGGGTAGGGGGTACACTCATCAAACGCCATGACGATATCTGAATCAAGAGTCCTCTGGATCATCATGGATTCCACCGGACCGAGGAAGAAACGGCTGCCGTCAATGTGAGAGGCGAATTTTACACCGTCGGGGGTGATTTTACGCAAAGTTGCCAGACTGAAAACCTGAAAACCGCCGGAGTCGGTCAGAATGGGTTTGTCGTAACTGATGAATTTATGCAGTCCGCCGGCGGCACGGATGATATCCAGTCCGGGACGCAGAAAGAGGTGATAGGTGTTGCCGAGAATGATCTGTGCGCCCATTTCATCCAACTCTTTGGGCGCAACGGCTTTGACACTTCCTCTTGTGCCGACAGGCATGAAAACTGGTGTCTGGATATCGCCCCGGCGGGTGTGGAGAACGCCCCGGCGGGCACGGCAGGAGGGATCACGTTTCAAGAATTCAAATACAGCCATGTGAAAACCCCGTTCCTTAAAGTTCAACGAACATGCCGTTGTAAAGGTTTTTCAAATCTGTTCCCAGCGCAGAGGAAAGTTTTTCAGCAAAGGCAAAGACGGCACCGGGACCTTTTCCGGTGACGACACGGTCACAGGATTCCGCCGGATTTCCGGTCGGGCGCAGTCCGTTGAGATAATCGTCAAAGCCGGGGTACATGGTGAAGGTTTTTCCTTCAAGCAGTCCGTGTTTTGCCAGCACGATGGGCGCGGCGCAGATGGCGGAAACGATACCGCCGTTGTTTGCGGTTTTTTTCAGGATTTCTCCGACGGTTTCAGATTCGAGCAAATTGGTCGCTCCGGGCAGTCCGCCGGGAAGATAGATCGCATCAAAGGTTTCGTTTTTTATCTCTGAAAGCAGACAGTCCGCGGTGATTTTCATATCGTGTGCGCCCCTGACACAAAGCGTATCAAGTCCGGCAAGGCAGACAGAAAATCCCGCGCGTTTCAGCACGTCGGCAACGGCAATGGCTTCGATTTCTTCAAAGCCGTCGGCAAGTATGGTCAATATTTTTTTCATGACAGAACACTCTCTTTTTTGATTGTAAACAGTTCAAAAGATACTTTAATGCAAGTTGGATATTTTTTCAACCGTAAAAATGCTTTTATTCTTCAATTTCCGCTTGAATTATTACAGATTTGCTGTTATGTTACCCCCGAAACATGATTTAACAGAAATAAGGAGTTTGAAAAGATGAAAGTTATTATTTTCGGCGGTTCCGGCTGGCTCGGACACAATATTTCTAAAATTCTTGCAGCGGCCAATATGGATATCACCATCGTTACCCGCGGCAGAAAACAGACCTTTGCCGGAGAAATCACCGGTATCAAATCCATCATTGCCGACAAAAATGATGAAGCGGCGATGAAAGAGATTTTTGAAACCCGCTACACGCATGTTATTGATACAGTTCCCTCTGTCAAATCTCTGGAACTTATTCACAAATACGGCACAGCCGTCCGGCACTACATCCACTGCAGTTCCACAGGCGGATATACGCCGCTGCCCTTTATCCCCTGCGACGAAACTGCCCCCTACGGCGGATTCAATTCCGGCTCCGGATGGGATTTTAAACGCATTGTGGATACGCAGGCGATGGATCTTTTTCTGCACAAAGGTTTCCCCGCAACTGTCATCCGTCCCTGTTACATCACCGGTATCGGTATGCTCCCCCTGGATAACCTCGGCGGCAGACGGCAGGACTTTATTCCCGATATCATCGCAGAAAAAACACTTGATCTCCCCGAATACGGTCAGGCTCTGCTTCAGCCCATTCACGTTAAAGATCTGGCGCAATCCTTTTTCCTTGCTCTCAATAATCCGCATATTGCCATCGGTCAGATTTACAATATCTGCTTAAGTCATGCTGTGACTCTCAACAAGTATCTTGAAATCAATGCCGGGGTTTTCGGTAAAAAGCCGCATATCAACTATATGACCGTTGATCAAATGCTCGCCAAATATGCCGGAAATATTCATGAAACAGGTTTGCGTTTTCTCGTCTGTCACATGTGTTTCTCGATTGAAAAGGCCAGACGCGATCTGGGATACAATCCTTTATATACCCCCGAAGAAGCAATCGAAGAAACCGCTTTCTGGACTGCAAAAGAAGCCGGATTATATTAAAATCTGCTTTTTTGATGTTTGATAAATAAATAAACTTGACAAAATTTTTCTGTCAATATATATTAAGAGGAGTAATGCTCTTCAAGCGGGTGTAGCAAAACGGTTATGCTCCAGCTTCCCAAGCTGGCGACGCCGGTTCGACTCCGGTCACCCGCTCCATCTTTTTTATGTCGTGGGAACCGGGGGAAGGCGAAAAACTTTTTTTCACGGGAAAAAAAGTTTTTCGCCTCCCCCCGGACCCCTCTCCACTTTTCAAAAAAAGCGGAGTATTTGTTGAGGGAGATGTTTTGACTGTCGGGAAAAGCGGAGTATTGATGAATATGATGAAAAAATTATTGTTTGTTTTTTTGTTTTCTGTTGCGGCGTGTTTTTTGACCGGCTGCAATTCTGAACGTCTGCCCTCTGAGGATCTTGAAGTTCCTGTCGTTTGCGCCGATATCATCAAAGTTCTCAAAGATCCCACGCTTTCTGCCAACAGCAAGCAGAAATATGATGCGGCAAGAGAATTGGTCAAACGTGTTGATTTGACTTTTACCAGAGAAACCAAGACGATCAATGATATTTTTTACTTCAAAGATGCATTGATTGACTTTCCGAATCTGCCCGACAGAACCATCACATTCAATTATCAGTACAAAGATAATTACATCCGTTTTCAGTTCAAGACTTTCCGCAACTTCATAACCCGGGTTGAAATCACGGAAAAATGACGGATGATGATTTGATTTTTATGCGTGAGACCTTGAAAGAGGCTTCTCTTGCCGCCGCGTCCGGAGAAGTTCCCATCGGCGCCGTTGCCGTTAAAGACGGTGTCATCTGCGCTTCGGGACACAATCAGGTCGAACGGGATTGCTCTGTCACTTCTCATGCTGAAATCTGCGTGCTGCGCAAACTTGAAGAACAACTTTCTGACTGGCGCATGACGGGATACACTTTATATGTGACCAAAGAACCCTGTTTAATGTGCGCCGGTATGCTGATCAATGCCCGCTTTTCGCGTATCGTTTTCGGACTGCGCGATCCCGCAGGCGGCGGCTGCGGCGGTGCTGTAAATCTGCCCGCTCTGCCCGGAGTCCTCTGGCATCCTGAAGTTGAGGGCGGCGTTCTTGAAGAAGAGTGTGCCGCTGTCATCAAAGAATTTTTTGCTTCTGTCCGTTCCCGTGGAAAAAAGAAAAAGCGTTTGACCGTTCTCGGGGGCGGCTCTTCAGGAAAGGCCGCTGCTGCGCTCGGGGAGAAGTTGGGATATCTCTGCACCATCGTTGATGATAAAACGTGTTCTCAACTGCCGGAATCCGATCTGATTGTTGCGAGTCCCGGGATATTTCCCGGGCGTTCAAAACTCTATCAGCAGGCTCAGGCTTCGGGCGTTGAATTTATCGGAGAACTTGAGTTTGCCTCAAGACACTTTCAGCACCCTGTTCTTGCTATTACAGGAACCAACGGCAAGACCACGACAACGGAATTGACCACTTTTCTGCTCAACGAACTGGGTGTTTCCGCTGTCTTTGCCGGAAATATCGGCGTGCCGCTTTCTCAGGTGTGTGTGGACGGAACTTGCGCGCTTGCTGTGGTTGAAGTCAGCAGTTTTCAGCTGGAACTTGCTCCGGACTTTGCGCCGTGCGCCGCTGTCCTGCTTAATCTTGCCTCGGACCATGAGGACAGATACCCCGGCGGTTTTGAAGAATATTGTCAGGTCAAACGCAATATTTTTAAGAATGTCCCGTCTGAAAATCACATTTACGGACTTTCTTTTTCAGACAGTTTCCGCCGGGTAACAGTTGAAAATAATCACTTGTTTATTGACGGAAAGTCTGTGCTTGATTTGTCAGAAACGGCACTTTTTGCTCCGCATAATATTGAAAACCTTGTGGCGGCAACGGAGCTGCTTCTGCGGGTTCTGCCGCTTGAAAAACTTTTTGACGGTTGCTTTGAAACGGCGGTAAAAAAATTCCGCCCCGGACGGCACAGGATCGAAGTTGCAGGCAATAAAAATGATATTCTTTTTATCAATGACTCCAAAGCGACCAATCCGGCGGCGGTTCTGGCGGCAGTGCGTTCCATTGACCGCAAAAGCGTCATTATGCTCGGCGGACTGGATAAAGGTATGGATTTTTCTCCCTTGACGGAGATTCTTCCCCGCCTGCGCGGTGCAGTCCTTTACGGAGAAAGCGCACCAAAAATCAAAGCCGTTCTTGGAAATTTGCTCCCCTGTGTTGAGTGCGGTATGGATTTTGAATCAGCCTTTTCCAGTGCTGTAAAAATGGCACAGCCGGGAGATTGTGTACTTCTTTCTCCCGCCTGCGCCAGTATGGATATGTTCAAAAATTATCAGGAACGCGGCGACCGCTTCTGCGCTCTTGTTGAGCAAATGCCGTGATTTATTTTGCTTCATCGACGGTTTGTGACAGAAACTCATAAAGATTACCCGCTTGAAATTTCGTTTGGGATAAAAACGGTATTTGATGGACCAGGTGGACCTGATGGACAAAACGGAATGTTCGGCATTTGTGAGTCCATGTGGTCCAACAGGTCCATTAAAAACTCTTTTTACGCATGTGACAACAGAGACGGTCCCGGTCTTTTTTTATATTTTTCTGCGCAATTCTGTCACAAACCGTCGATGGACCGGAAAAAAAGTTTTTCTCCTCTCCCCGATTCCCATCTCCCCTTATCAGGAACAGTGCGACAATCTGTGCGCCAGACCTGAAGCGCGGTTGCCGTTATTTTGAAGGGCTGTTTCAATGACTTTTCTGTCACCGTATATAACGGCGTTAAGGCGTGCGCGGGTGACGGCGGTGTAAATCAGCGGACGGTTGACAAGCGCGTGTTCTTCGTTGGGCAGAAGCAGGATCACATTTCTGTAACCTGACCCCTGGGATTTGTGGGCGGTGATGGCATAGGCTATATCGTATTCCGGAAGAACCGCAAGCGGCAGGGCGTCATCCCGCCCCGGAAAAACCGCTTTTTCTCCGGGAATAATCAATCCGGTATCGCCGTTGAAAAGCTGCAGATCATAATTATTGTGGCGGATCATAATGGGAACGCCGCAGGAATTTTCATCAATATCCAGTGTTTTCAAAACGGCTTTATTGATTCCCTCAGTGCCGTACGGGGTATTCAGCGTGACCGGACAGATGATTTTGTATTCTTCGAGAAGGTCAAAGGCTTGAGCCAGATGCTCTGATGTGTTTTTTTTGCAGTGTCCTTTGATCAGCTTTGCATTTTCCACAACTTGAGCAAAGTTTTCCGCAAAGTTTTTCAGGGGAGGGGAGGGGAGAATTTCTGTGCTTTCAGGCAGAACGCCTGCGCGCAGGTTTTCGGCAAGGTCAATCAGTTCGCCTGCAGTTTCAGCTCTGAAATTGTAGGTGAGCGTTGATACGATGTCTTTCAGGGGACCGGATTGCGCTTCAGAAGATGCCCGGCAGAGGTCTGAAAAAATCAATCCGGCATCAATGGAGGCAAGCTGGGCGGCATCTCCGAGCAGGACAACTCGTGTCGTTTTTTCAAGAGCAGATAAAAGTGTCGTCATGGTGTGCAGAGAAATCATGGAACACTCGTCCACTAAAATCAGATCATACGGCGCAGAGTTTTCTGCGTTGTATTTCGGACCGTGACTGCCCCAGGAAAGAAAACGGTGGATTGTACCGCCCGGCAGATTTTCAAAATGACAGCGGATGTTTTCCGGGATGTCAAATTTTTTGGAGTCTTCAAGCAGAGATTCCTTTAAGCGGACGTGTGCTTTACCTGTCGGCGCAAGCAGGGCAATGCGTTCCGGAGCAGTTCTTTGCAGTTCCATTGCAAGAAGTGCGGAGGCAACGGTCGTTTTACCTGTACCCGGTCCGCCGCAAATAACAGAAAGGGGATGAGCCAGCGCCCTTTTAACGGCTTCTTTCTGCGTTTTGATTGCTGCACGTTTTTCTTCAGTTGAAGCCTTTTCTTCAAGAGAGGAAAAAAGTTTATCTGCATCGGCTTCTTCCGGCAGGGCAGGGACTTCACGCGCGGCTATATTAAGGAAAAGTTCTGCAAGTTGGACTTCGTATTTAAGAAGTTTTTGAAAGTACAGATAGTTTCCGTCCAGAATGAGGGGGAGGGAAAGTCCTTTTTTCTGATATTCTCCGACGGCACCGGCACAGTTTTCAAGCAGGTGTGTTTTAAGTTCGTCCGTTACTTCAATACAAGAAGCGCCGCTGCTGACGGCAGAGGACAACTCCAGCACGGCTTGTTCTGTAACGGTATCTTCTGTTCTTCCTGCCAGACGGAGAATGAAATCGGCAAAAGCCTGATCTATGTGACTGTATTGTTTTTCTTTATCGGTATTCATTTCAACAAACCTGTGATTTTACTGATTTCAGAATATTCGGGACGGTCAAAGAATACGCCGTTTTCAGGGTGTTCAGAGTCTGCGCCGCGCATATAAACGTAATAGACGCCGCCGATTTTTTCATACGCCTCTTCTTCGCTTAAATTCAAACGCTGTTTGAGCAGACGGATGACTGCCGCAAGATAAATCAGATACTGCATCTGATAATAACTGTGGGTCATCGACTGTTTCAGCATGGCGGGGGAATACTCCGGCAGAAGATTGCTCTTCCAGTCCAGAACATAATATTTGCCCTGATGTTCAAACAAAAGATCGATGGAGCCGGTCAGGAAACCGCCGTGATAGGTGAAGATGTCATCATCCTGTTTTTTCTCATATTTCTCAGCAAGATGCTGTGCTGCGGCGGTGCGGATTTCTCCCTTGTTGAGATTGGAGTTGAAACGGAAATGAAATCTCATTTCAGCCAGACGTTTTTCAGGTTTGATCTCCGAAACACGCGGACCGCCGGGCAGCTGCAGTTTCAAAGTATTTGAAATAACTTGCACAGAATAGTTGATCTCTTCTTCTGTCGGTTCAGACAGCAGGATATCGCGTTTGACCGCCTCTTTTATGATGTCGTCAGACGCTGTGAAATCCACCGTTTCCATAATGCCGTGCAGAAGAAGACCGAAGTTTTTACCCTTCAAGCGGCGGAGAGGATCGGTTTGTTTTTCCGGAGGCGGCAGACCGTCTTCAGTTGAATCATCTTCATCATCTTCTTTGTCATCCGTTTCGGGGGGCTGGTATAATTGACCTGAGTGTCCCGGCGCCATACTTGAGAAACTTGTTGTAATGGTGAGACCCGGAATTTTGGGCATTTCCTGCGCAGCAAGAAGCTTGTCTGATTTTTCCGGCACATATTCTTTTGAAGAAGGAAGAGGAAAAAGCAGATTCTCCGGAAAATCATGCTCCGTACATTCTTTCAGCCGTTTGGAAACATCATCTGTTTCAGAGAAAGTTTCGTTTCTTTTGTACCACAGCCAATTCAACGGTGTTAATTTGTACTTGCCGGGAGCCGTTGCCAGAATGTAACACGCGTGTTCCGCACGGGTGACAGCAACATAAGCAAGGCGGAGTTCCTCCTGGATCAGTTCAAGTTTTTGGCGGATTACATCGTCTTTGCCGTAAATCAGTTCACCCTGATCATCGTGGTAAATTTGAGATGTTTTTTGCTGTATATTCCAATCGGGCAGCAGGACGATCGGATATTGCAGACCTTTACTTTTGTGTTCTGTTGTGATGATGACAGCACCTTTGTCAGTTTCCTGTTCTCTCGGAAACTGATCTGAAGAGTGACTGCGGTTGAATATCAAATAATCCAATACCGCCTGAGGAGCCAGATTGCGGCGGGAACTTTCCTGATGCAGCAGATCGCCCAACTGAATCAAATCCGTCAGGACGCGCAGACCGCCGGGCTGAAGGGTGAATCTTTTTTCAACGTAAAAGTCTGTCAGAAGTTTTCTGAACATGACGTAAAAAGATTGCTGCTGCCAGACTTTTTCCAGTTCGGCAAGCTTGTTGCATTTTTTTGAAATGCTTTCAGACTGACGGGCATTTTCCTGTGCCAGTTCATCCATTGAAACGCCGCAAATTTGTGTTGTCAGCGCAAGAAACAGTGACGATTGATCGTTTACATTCAAGATACCCGTAAGGACTCTTTGCAGCATTTCAGCGGCTGAAGTTGTGAATACGCTGTCTGCTCTCAATACGATTGCCGGAATATTTCTCTTTCCCAGGAGTTCCTTGATTGCAAAACCGTTATTCCAGTTGCGTATCAGAATGGTGATGTCTTCCGGGCGGATTTCCCTTTCAGGCACATCATCTTTTGCCGGAATTCTGATATTTTTATTTGTGAGCAGATCAATGATGATATCGGCAACAGAATCATATAATGTATCAGAATCGGTCGGGACGATTCTCAGAGGATGAGTATCATATTCATCCTGTGCCGGATCATCATTATCCTTTTTAAGTATAAGCGGTTTGACAGGATCATCCGGAGCGTTGACTTTATCCAGAACAATTTCGTCACTTGCAAAACCGCTGGCGTGTTCCCTGAAACAGATGTTGATCTGATTCAGCAATTCCGGACAGGAACGGTAATTGGTTGTCAGCGTATGACGGTTTTCTTCTTTGATTGATTTTCTGACAGCCAGATAAGTCGTGATGTCTCCGCCGCGGAATTGGTAAATCGCCTGACGCGGATCGCCTACCAGATACAGAAGCGTGTCATCAAAAAGTGTTTTAAAAATTTCCCACTGCACAGGATCGGTATCCTGAAACTCGTCAATGATGCCCGCTTTGAGCCGCTTTTTAACGGCTGAAGTGAAGTTCGCATCGGATAAGGCAGCCCGGGTCTTTCGCAAAATATCGTCAAAAGTAATTTGATTGAGTTTGCGTTTGGACTGATTGTAATTTTCAAGAGCAAACTCAAGAGCGGCATCTCTCAACAGGCAGTTTGTTTTATCATAAAGATCCGTTACTCTATCCACCAGATCAGTTTCAACAGGATAGTTCTGTGAAAGATCCGCTATGGTGTTTTTATGTGCATTCAATGCTCTTTTGTAAAGAACATCTTTTCTGATTTCTTTCAGCGCATCAATGTCACATTTCCGGGGAAGGGGAGATTTACGTGCCTGACGAGCCTTGTCAATGCGCGTTTTAAGGTCAAAGTTTGAACGAAAGCATGCGCTCATTTCCGACAGGGTGTCAAGGTAGCCGTCTATTCCATTGGCGAGCAAATTCTGCCATGCTTCTTCCAATTTTGTACTTACTTCTTCAAGAGATTCTGAACCTGCCGCTTCAGGATAAATCCGTATGTCCGGACGGCTGTCTTTGATTTTGACAAGTTCTTTTAATTTATTATCACTCAACATTGTTGAGTAAAAAGACGCGTATTTTCCGTTGTAGCAGAAATAGCGGTAAGCATCCATCGCAAAGTTATCTCTGATTGCCGAAGAGTTCGTTGTCAATTCCAGAGCATAGGGTTCGCCGCTTTCAAAGGCGAAGTCTTTGAGCAGGCGCTGGCAGAAACTGTGGATCGTTCCGACAGCAGCTTTGTCAAAATCAAGATTGGCAACGGTCAATTTGCAGACGATTTCTCTTTTGATATCATCTTCAGAGCGTTCAATGCCGTTTTCTTCAGCCTGAGCCTTTTGAACTTTGATGGCGGCGTTGACAAGACTCAACGCGCGTTTTTCCGATTTGCTCAGTTTTTTGTTCAACTCTTTGCTTTCAATTTCCTCTTTGGCCCGGCCTGCCATTTCACAGGTTTCGTTGATGACTTTACGCAAACGGCTCCGCAGTTCATCGGCAGCGGCTTCTGTGAAAGTTACGACCGCGATGTTTTCAATGGTCAGAGGTTTTTCAAGCAGAAGACGGACGACCAGGTTTTGAATATTATAAGTTTTTCCGGTTCCGGCAGCGGCTTCCACCAGATGAGTTCCGTTAAGTACACATTCAAGGGAGTTGAGTTCATTCATTTTCTTTTGCCTTTACAGTTGTTCGCGCCAGGGAGCATAGACGATTCGGGCAAGTTTTGAAAATTCGTCCTGAAAATCCTCATCGTCAAAATTATCCGGAGAGAAGAAGTATTGCATACAGGGCTTGTCAATATCTCCCTCCTTCATTGAATTGCCTGAAAAACTTTTTTTTGCCTCGGACATTGAATTTGTTTGGGCAAAAGTCAGACTTGCTTTGGAAAACAATGGCAGAGGACGTTTCTTTGCAGCTTCTGCAATATTTAAAAGTTCCAGCAGACGGTCAAAAGACTCCTGCTTTGTCAACGGCGGCAGTGTGAGAACTTCGCTGCCGACATAAGCGATATCTGCTGCCGTTGATGTGCGTTCTGTCTGATAACTGTTGCACAAAGAGGACAGGTAAAATTCCAGCATGGATTGGCTGCCCGGATATTTGTGAATGGAGGCAATGTTCAAAACTCCGGAAAACTGATTAATGATACCGGTGAGCCGGAAACGCTTTCCGAATACAATATAAATGACAACTTTCTCAGCGTTACTTAAATCCAATTGCTTGCGCTGTTCCTCAGGGACAGAATTTATGATGCTGACATATTTCTGTTCAAAAAGACTCTCGCCGCGGGTACCGGGGGGAAGTTCCCGCCGTTGCGAAAGATTCTGCAGCAATTCTGTACTGTTGACGTTGACGGAAAAAATCTGCGATAATATATCCTGCGGCAGATCAACGTCCAAAGGCTCGATATCCTCGGCAAAATGCGATTGCAGTTTCGTTTTTCTGATTCCTATGGTGTGTGTCAGGTAGGTATTCAGCGGATTTGACAGAGTCCGGGCCAGATCGCTGATACTGTATTCAATGACATCTCCGTCTGCGTATATATCCACTTCAGGTATTTTTTCAGCGGGGGGATAATCAATGATTTGTTCCTCAGGCGGAGATTGGATGTTTTTGGCAATTCCGCAGAAATGTTCAGAGAAGGAATATAAATTCGGGTTTTCTGAAGAAAAGTATTCTGCATCGTGGGCGTTGCGCAGCTGTTGAGTTACTTTGAAGGAAAAATATTTTTCCAGATAAGCCGTCAAGTCCGCCAGAGGCGCAGAGGGGGAGGCGTTGGCGTTATCGTCCGCACCCTGTCCGGGATAGAACAGCAACAGTCTTTCGCGTGCAGCCAGAAGAGTTTCCAGAAAGAGATAACGGTCTTCAAGCAGGCGTGAACGCTCGCCTTTTTTTCTTGCGGTGGAAATATTCAAACCGTTATGCGGTTCTGAACGGGGAAAATCCACCGCTTTGAGTCCCAGGACGGCGATGACCTTTGCCGGAATACTCCGCATGGGAACCAGCGAACAGAACGTTATACCGCCGGAGAGATATCCCCGTTTGTCGCTGATTCCGCCCAGAAAAGAGTTCATCTCTTCAAGCAGCGCTTTGACGGAAAATGCCGCCGTCAACTGTGCAGATTCTGTTTTTTTGAACCACGCTGAAATGCTGCGTTTCAGAAATTCACTTTCTTTGCGGAAGGAATAGGCTTTGCCGTACATCGTATCAATGATTTCGTTCAGCAGATTGTTCCATTCTGCGGCAGTGTGTTCACTTTTGCAGAAACGCCGCCATTTGAAAATATTTTTGACGATAAAACAGACGATACCCAGCTGTTCGGCTTTATCTCCGTAAATGTTTGCGGCGGGGAGCCAGGGCGTTTCATGAGAGTCCCCGGCATCAGAAGCATATCCCAGCAGCAGACGGTCAAGACCCTCTTCCCATGAAAATTCATTGAAGGCAGTCTGACTGAACTCCAGACGGGTGTCTGCGTTTTCGCCCCAGCGGATTTTGGCTTTACCGATGAAATCTTTGATGTTTTCCAGTCCTGTTTCATCAAGAGAAAAGTTTTCTCTGACCGGCAGGGAATCTATGATACTTATGATTTCCTCTGCGGTGCAGCGGGCTGAATGCAACCGGATGATCCGTTCCAGATTTTCAGCCGTATTGCTGAGAGAAACCAGAGAACGGTCGCTGATATTGTAACTTTTTTCCAATTTGCCGGAAGAGAAAACCGCTTCAATAATCGGCGCATAGGTGTTGATGTCCGGCGCCATGACGATAATATCTTCGGGACGGATTTTCAACTCTTTGATTGCAAGAAGCAGTTGATCCTTCAAAATTTCAACTTCACGCCGCTTGCTGTGGCAGTTGTGGATTGATATGGAACGGTCTGAAGAAAGTTCCTTTTCAGAAGTCTGTCTGATTTCATTGTTGAAGATATCTTCCTGAACCAGATGCAGCATCGACTTGCCGCCTGAGAGGGGAGAAATAAAACAATCTCTTTCAGTACCGTCCATAAGCTCCAGAGTGTTTCTGAAAAATTCCTGTCCCCAGACGCCCAGATTGGCAAAAAACGGATTATTCAGAGGCGGCAGGTTTTGAGTCAGTTCTTTTTTCTGACTGATGAGTTCTCCCCAGTACTCATGGCTCGGATTGAGGTAAAACAGGTGAACATCGGTTTCTCTGCCGAGCGCATTGCAGAGTTCCAGCAGGACGGGCGGCATACTGCCGACACCGAAAAGACTGTAATGTCCGGCAAGAAGTCCCCGGTTGATCTTCTGCTCTCCTGAAAGAAATTTTAAAAAGAAAAAATCAGGAGACGGACCGGTTTTTTCTGTCAGGGCAAGATAAAGCTGCGACTCCCAGTGTGTTCCTTTTTTCTGCCGCCATTCTTCAAGCATATCGTTGTGATACCAGATATAGCGGTCAAAGGTTTCCGCAAGTTTGACGGATAACTGATAACAGTAAGAAGAGTCTTTGATGTATTTTTCAGCTTCGGGATATTTTCCCGGGGTCGTCAGCAGTTCGTCAAAAATCCGCCACTTCAGCACCTCCGGAGAAAATTGTTCAGAAGAAATACAAAACTGTCTGTATTCCGCCTGATCCAGAGCTGACAGCATGATATCGCTGACAAAGCGGTTCAGAAAAGGTGTTTCTATGTTTGCTGCGATTTCTGTGTTTTGGGCAATATATTTCCGCAGAAAGAGTTCCATTCCTTTGGTTTGAACGACAACTTTTTCCTGTTCAAAAATGCTGTGGTTTCCGGAGTAGATTTCTTCGCAGAATACCCGTGCGAGTTCTTCAAGCTGATTTCCCGCATAAATTTTCAATGCCATATCGGATGACTCCTTTCCGGTAGGGGCGGACAAATCAGAACAGCATACTGTATATACCGACCCCGATAAAGATTGCGCTCAGGATGATGTAAATCCCCCTTGCAGTTTTGGTTTCAGAAAAGTCCCGTACCACGGAACCGGATGTGCCCGGCAGCAGACCGCAGGTCTTGGGCGTGATCGCCTGTTCAAGGGTATAGGTCCGCTTACGCCGGATGCCTCTGCGTCCGGCGGACCTGCCCAGTTGATAATCGTAAAGTATGCTGCCGTTATTCTGCATTATAATATCGGAATAAATGATTCGTCTCCTTTTAAAGAGGCGATGGTTTCAGTTAAAAGTTCAACCGCACTTTCCGCATCGCGCAGATCGCACATTTCAACTGCGGAGTGCATATAGCGGTTGGGAATGCTCAAAAGTGCCGTGGCAACGCCGGAGCGCGCCAGCTGAATGGCTGCCGTATCCGTTCCGCCCGTGGCACGGTGCGCTGCGGATTCCTGATGAGGAATATTTTTGTCTTTTGCAACTTTACGGATCAGTTGACCCAGCACGATATTATTATCGCAGTTCCTCGTCAGAATGGGACCGTCTCCCAGTTTGAGATCACCCAGAAGTTTTTTGGGGATATCCGGTAAATCGGTGGTGAAACCCACATCCAGCGCAAAAGCAATATCAGGATCAATACCGTAAGAACTGGTGTAAGCGCCGCGTGTGCCGACTTCTTCCTGACAGGTGCCGACACCGTAAACGGCAACGTTGAGTTTGCGTTTGGCAAGGGCGCGCATGGTTTCCGCTACGACGAAAGCGCCGATCTTGTCATCGGTTCCCTTGGAGATGAACCGGTTGGCATTGAGCATTTTGAAATTGGCTTTGATGACTGCACTGTCACCGACAGAAACCAGTTTGCGGGCCTCTTCCCCGGACTCTGCACCGATATCGATCCACATATCCGACAGTTCGGGGGCGGTATCGCGTTCTTTTGCTTTGAGCAGATGGATGGGCTTTTTGCCGATGACACCGGGCACTCTGCCGTTGGCGGTTAAGATTTCAACTTCAGAAGAGGGAATGTTGAGTTTGTCAATGCCGCCGATGTTGCGGAAATAGATTTCTCCGCCGTCGCCGATGTGGACAATCTGGAATCCGATTTCGTCGTAGTGTCCGGCGAGCATGACTCTCATCTTTGCGCCGGTGTTGAGGGCTGCGATGGTATTGCCCATGACATCGGTGGTGACTTCACAGCAGTCTGACAGATAGTCTCTGTAAACTTTTGCCGCCGCAATTTCATACCCTGACGGACTGGGGGCATTGAGAAAATTTTCCAGAAAATCCAGACTGCTTTTTGTAAACATTTTTCACTCCCTTTTTGTTGCTGAGTAAATATAATATATATGCAGAAATATTCCAGTCAAAAACTGCAGAAAAAACACTTTTTTTTGATTTTTTTTCATCCCGCTGGAATCTTTGCGGAAAAGGGTTATATTAAACAGGGAAACTCCCGTTAAAAAAAACAGGTGAAAGCGATGGAAAAAGTTCTTGAGAAATTTTTGAAATATGTGCGTTTTGATACGCAGTCCGATGAAAACAGCGGCACACATCCCTCCACGCCGGGACAGTTGAAGCTGGCGGCGTTTCTTGCGGACGAACTGCGGTCGCTCGGACTTGAGGGTGTTCAGGTGACGGATAAGGGATATGTATATGCTTATCTTGCTCCTGACAAGGGCTTGGAAAGTGTTCCCGCCCTCGGACTGATTGCCCACATGGATACCTCTGATGCCGCTTCGGGCTTTCAGGTCAATCCGCAGATCATTGAAAACTGGGACGGCAAGCCGGTTCCGTTGGGAAACAGCGGTATTCTGCTTGAACCGGAAAAGAAACTTCTGCACCACACCCTTGTAACGACGGACGGAACCACGCTTCTGGGTGCGGATGACAAGGCAGGAATCGCCGTAATCATGACGGCAGTTGAAAACATTCTTGAATCAGGAATGCCGCACGGTAAAATCTGTGTGGGCTTTACGCCTGACGAGGAAATCGGGGCGGGTGCAGACTTTTTTGATGTTCCCCTTTTCGGCGCACAGTATGCCTACACCGTTGATGCCGGAGATGAGGCGTTGGTTGAATGTGAAAACTTCAATGCTTCTTCGGCAGTCGTCTGTTTCAAGGGCTTGTCCGTTCACCCGGGATCGGCAAAGAATATCATGATAAATGCCCAGAAAGTTGCGTTTGAGTTTGATTCCCTGCTGCCTGAAAAAGAGGTTCCTTCCTGTACTGAGGGCAGAGAGGGATTCTATCACCTGACCTCCTCTTCCGGCACGGTAAGTTCAGCTGAACTGCACTATATTCTCCGCGATCATGATGCGGCGATTTTTGAGCAGCGCAAAGAAAAAGTTCTTGAAGTTGCCCGCATTCTCAATGAAAAATACGGTGCGGGAACGGTTTCCGTTACTTTGAAAGAACAGTACCGCAATATGCTTGAAGTGATGGAAATGTATCCGTTCCTCGTTGAAATCGCTGAACGTGCGGTCCGTTCCGTCGGAATAGAGCCTGTTCTGTCGCCCATCCGCGGCGGTACGGACGGCGCAAGACTGTGTTTTATGGGATTGCCCTGTCCGAATATCGGATACGGCGGCTATAACGCCCACGGTGAACGCGAATATGTTGACGTTGAGGGATTGCTCAACGCCGTGGATATCGTTCTGCATATCATCCGTGAATTTGCCTCCGGTTCAGTTGGTTGTTGACGTTTTTTAAATACAGACTCCTTGTAAAAAGTGTTCAGTGGGTGTATATTATAAAAATATGCAGCCCGTTTTATGACGGAAGGTTGCTGCAGCTGAACAGTAAATACGGAAAACTCATGTCTGGTGAAAAAATAGAAAAAAAGGTGACCGTCGGTAACCGGATGGGACTTCATGCCCGTCCGGCGTCCTGTATTGCGACGATCCTGGCAGATTATCCTGAGGCAGAAGTAACTCTGGCACGTCCCGATGATTTTGAAAATGCCGCGGATTGCCACAGTGTTCTGTCGCTGATGATTCTTGCCGCAGGACAGGGAACCGAGTTGATCCTCTCCGGCAGCGGAGAGGGGGCGGCTGAGGCGGTCAGAAGGATTGAAGCCTGTTTTACCGCTAATTTTGATGAGGGACGTTGATTTATGTTGACTTCCGGTCAAAGTTTTCAAGTTCTTGCCATCTCTCCCGGTATCGCTGTCGGGAGAGTTCAGCCTGTGCGCCGCAAAAACAGTTCCGGTGCGCCGGTTCTGGAAATGATTTCTGAAGAACAGGTCCCTTCTGAACTTGCCAGAGTCCGCATGGCGATTGACAAAACCCGTCAGCAGTTGACCGCTTTACAGACGGCTGTCCGTGAAAAACTCAATTCTCAGGACGATGCCGGCATTTTTGATGCCCATCTGCTGCTGGTTGATGACCGTTCCCTGCTGCGTGAAGTTGAGACCAGAATCAAAAAACGTCTCTGGTCCGCCGAATATGCCCTCTATGACACGGCGGAGCATTTCGGCAAAGTTTTTGCCAATATTCAGGACGAATTTCTCAAAGAGCGTGCCGCAGATATCCGCGATGTCGCCGACCGTCTGCTCAACAATCTCTCCTCTCAGGAGAATATTCCCGCTGATGACCGTGATGACTGCAGGATCATCATTGCTTCAACTCTTTCTCCGTCAGAAACTGCGGGACTTGATACCCGCAAGGTGTTGGGATTTGCCATTGAAACAGGCAGTGCCACCTGTCATACTGCTATTCTTGCCCGGTCCATGAAGCTGCCCGCCGTCGCCGGTGTGCCTGCTGAAATCATCAACACCCTTTCTGCTGATGACAAAATCATCATTGACGGATTTTCCGGCAGATTGATTGTCAATCCGGATGCAAGAACTGAGGAGTCCTACCGGCTCCGCGCCGAGTCTGCCCAGGCGTTTTACAGTACCCTTGTTCAGGAAAGCAGTCTGCGCCCTGAAACGACCGACGGTTTTGAAATTGAACTTGCCATCAATGCCGGAAGCGTTGAAGATATTTCTGAATTGAAAACTGCCGGAGCCTCCGCTGTCGGACTGCTCAGAACCGAATTTATGTTTCTCGGCAGAGAACTGCCTGATGAAGAAGAGCAGTTTGAAGTTTACAAGCAGGTTTTGATTGCGGCTGAAGATGCGCCGGTCACCGTCCGTACCCTTGATATCGGCGGAGATAAACTTGATAATAATATTTTCCGCAGTCTTGAAGCCAATCCCTTTCTCGGACTGCGCGGAATCAGACTCTGTCTTTTTGAACGGCGCGACTTGTTTGAAACGCAGCTCCGGGCTCTGCTCCGTGCCGGCGTGTACGGCAATCTGCGGATCATGCTCCCCATGGTCAGCAGCGTTCTTGAAGTGCTTGAAGTTAAACTGCTTATTGCCGATCTTCAGCAACAGCTTGAAAAAGAAAATGTTGAATTTGTCCGTCATCCCGTTATCGGTGTGATGATTGAAACGCCTGCCGCTGCGCTCATGGCTGATGAATTGGGGCGGCATGTTGACTTTTTCAGCATCGGTACCAATGATCTGGTTCAATACACCATGGCAATCGACCGCGGCAATGAACGTGTTGCCTATCTTTACAAACCTGCGCATCCGGCAATTCTCAAATTGATTGCTTCCACCGTTGCCGCCGCAAGAAAAAATAATATTTTCGTCGGTGTCTGCGGGCAGATGGCGGCAGAACCTGAGTTCGTTCCGCTTCTTGTCGGACTCGGTGTTCACGAGTTGAGTATGGAACCGCCCTCCGTTGCCATGGTTCGTCGTGTGATCCGCAGTATCTCCTTTTATGAAGCTGAAAAAACTGCAGCTCAGGCACTTGCCTGTCCCAACGCTGCGGCTTCTCTTGAAGTGTCGCTCAATTTACTGAAACGTTGTGCGCCGGAAATCAGTTCTGTCCTGAAAAAAACTGATGAGTCCGGAGAAAGTTGATTTTTGATATTATGAAAACGATATATTTATCCGGTCCGATTATGGATGAAAGTACCGGTGCCGCCCGCGAATGGCGCGAGGTCGCCGGTAAGCTTTTTGACGGCAGATTCCGTCTGCTTGATCCCATGCGCCGCAAATTTGTCGATCGTCAGGTTGACAGTGCCAATGAAATTGTTGAATTTGATCTTCAGGATGTCCGCGATGCAGATATTCTGCTTGTCAACTACAACAAACCCAGCATCGGAACCAGTATGGAAGTTTTTTATGCCGCGCATGATCTGGGAAAATTTGTCGTTGCCTTTTCTCCTTTTGAATACAAAGACTGCAGTCCCTGGATGGCGCGCTACTGCACAAAGATTGTTCCCTCTCTTGAGGATGCCGTTTCTTACATCACGACCCATTTCCCCGATTGATTTTCAGGAAAGCATTTGAATCATGTTGAGATTTTTATACAATTTATTTCTGCCCCTCGGGTTTTTATTTTTTATCCCCGGGCTTCTTTACAAGTACCGTTACCGCGGCGGATGGAAAAATACCTTCGGTGAGCGTTTCGGAAAGTTTCTGCCTGAACGCATTGAAGAACTTAAAGCCTTCAAAGGTGCCGTCTGGGTCCATGCCGTCAGCGTCGGTGAAACTGTCGTCGCTCTTTCTCTCCTTAAAAAGTGGACTCTTCTTCATCCTGAAATGAAGTTTGTCATTTCCACCACCACCACCACCGGGCAGGAATTGGCAAGAAAGCAATGTCTTGAAAATACCGCTGTTATTTTCTGCCCCATTGATTTTAAATGGATTGTCCGTAAGACTTTGAATGTGATTTCCCCCTCCCAGCTGGTCATTTTTGAAACCGAGATTTGGCCCAATCTGGTCTGGGAAAGCAAAAAACGCCGGATCCCGGTTTCCATTGTCAACGGCAGAATGAGCGATCATTCCTCCAAAGGATACCGCCGTTTCAAAATGTTTTTCGGTCCCTTGCTCCGCTGTTTTGACAAAATTATGGTTCAGACTCAGGCTGATGCCGACAGGTATCTTTCTGTTTCCCCCGATGCTCAGGTCATTGTCTGCGGAAATTTGAAGTTTGATCAGGCGCCCCCCGAAAATATCCCCGATCCCGGCGTTGAAAATTATTTCGGTCCCGGAAAGTTTTCTTTCCTTCTTGCCGTCAGCACCCATCCCGGCGAAGAACGTGTCGTCGCTGAAAGTTTTATTCAGTTGAAAAAAGTTTTTCCTGAACTCCGGCTCGTTATCGTTCCCCGTCACGCCGAAAGAGGTCAGGAAATCGGTGATATGCTCTCTGAACTTAATCTTTCTTTTGTCCGCCGCAGTCTGGCTGAAAAAGCAGAGCCCCCCGTCGATGTTCTCCTTGCGGATACCACCGGTGAAATGTTCAAGTTTATCAATATTGCCGATCTTGTTATTATGGGTAAAAGTCTCGCAGGTCACGACGAAGGTCACAATCTGATTGAACCTGCTCTCCTTGACAAGCCCATCGTTACCGGCAGTACCCTCCGTAATTTCCGTTTTATTCTCAATGTTCTCAAAGATGCCGACGGCGTTGTCACTGTCGATGATGACTCCCAACTGACCGGCACTTTACAAAAGTTACTTTCCGACGACTCCCTGCGTCTTGGCATCGGCAAGCGCGGAGGTGATGCCATCCGTCAGCACGCCGGCGCCACCGAAACCACCATCCACCACCTTTCCGCTTTTTTTCCCAGGTGAAAAGCCGAAACGTCGGCTTCGGTCTCACGCCGCCTTGCCCTGCGGGGAGGCGGCGGATTCGCAAATAAACCACTGAAGTATGCAAGTATTACCTCAGTGGTTATTTTTTTACCCGAGCCAAACCACACAGCGGCACAGCAAACCCATGGGGTATATCGTGACGCCCCCATCTTGTCAGACACGTCAGACTTGTCAGACAGGTCAGACACAAGCGTCACGCCCCCGCAACACGCACACCGCCGTTGCCATCAAGCAAGCAAAGCA
>SUVX01000002.1 GCA_015061725.1 Lentisphaerota bacterium | reverse complement strand
GGGTCGGGGGAGAGGGAAAACTTTTTTTCACGGGAAAAAAAGTTTTCCCTCTCCCCCGATTCCCACCTCTATTTAAAACAGCGCGATATGATTTCTTCGCAGCGGCCGCAGCGGGTGCAGTTGGTGGCGCAGAGTCCGGGGAGGGGGACACCATCCAACAGGCGGTTGTCGAGGATGGAAGGGGCAAAGAGACTTGAGAAGCAGGGTTCCGTCAGGTCAAAGAGATTGCCGTTAAAGTGATTTGAAGTGTAGGCGCCGAGAATCATGCGGATACTTGAAGTGTTGCGTGTTGCAAGTTTTATCACATCAACCCAAGGGGCGTAGCGGGGGACATCTTCGGGACGGAGCCAGCTTGAGCGCAGAAAGTCGCTGACATTTTCCTGATCCTGATAACGTTCCCAGCAGAGATGGGGGCAGAAGTCGCGGACGTTGCGGATTTCGCGGATCTCTTCATCATGAGAAACAAGATTGTCGTGAAAGGTCTGATACGGACAATTTCTCAGACATCCGCTGTTGGCGAGCATACAGAGTTTTTTTCCATTGTCTTTGCAGAATTTGCTGAAAAATTCCACAGTCTCCAAATCGCGCTGCAAGTCGCGGCGGATGTAAAAACTGTCAAATTTGTCAAATAAATACCCCATGGCAGTCGTGGAGTCTATCCGCATATTGACAGAGGCACGGACTTCGATTTCGGGGAAAAACTTTTTGACTGCGGCAGCGGCAAAGGGCGTTGTTGTCGTAACGATTTCGGGCATGAGATCATTTTTGCCCAAGTGGTCTATTGTCGTGAGGATCTGACGTTCAAATTTTTCAGAAACGGCATATCTTCCGTAACAGTTGCCGTTGATGAGCAGATCAAGGGAAACGCCCATTTTACGGATGACGGATAATTCATACTCCGTCTGAGCAATTTTATCCGGCAGGCAATCGCTTTCGGGACGTCCCGAGGCGATACCCGGATAGGAAAAATAAACCTCTCCCACGGCGGGCAGATAATCTTTGATCAAGTCAGAAAAAAGTTCTCCGACGGCGACACACTGATAACCGGCTGCGAATTTCATAAAATCACTCTCCCCAGACGTTGCGGCGGAAGAACTCCGCGGCTTTAAGGTGACGGGCTATGCGAAAGTTTTCCTCATGCGGAAAACTGAATCCGAGCGTAAAACACTCAGGCATGACAAAGGCGATGGAAATGAATTTTCCGTTATCGCGCAAAAAATATTTTTGTTTGAGGACACTGTCTTTTGCCTCCTCAAATTTTTTCAGGGAACCCCACATGCCGATACCGTATTCTTCAAAGGGATAATGTTCTTCAAGGTGCCTTGCCTCAAAGGGATTGGCAGCTTGGAGAACAATAGAAGATACAGACACATAGGGCATGAAGTTCCGTTCCGGCGGACGCTGCAGTTCACCGGGACGGTCGGGAGAAACCCTGAAAATGCAGCGGACGCCGCTTCCTGACAACGTGGCCAATGTCACCACATTGTCAGGAAACATTTCCTGCAGTTCCACACAAAAATCAGCAGCGCGTGTTCTTCTTGTGACGGTTTGCTGATTTTCAGCGATTTCCAGAACAGCAGGACCGGTTTTGAAACGGTTTGCACTGTCTTTGACCAGAAATCCCCGGGCGCAGAGGGTGCGGAGCAGGTTGTGCAGAGTCGTTTTTTTGATACCGGTTTCCGCTGCCAGTTCATTGAGCCGCACACCGCTGTTTTTGAGGGAAATGAGTTTGAGCAGATCAAGACCCTTAAGCAGAGATTGGACCAATTCAGAGTGCGGCATTATCAATCGACTCCGTCTTTATCCTGGTTTTTGAATTTTGTTCCCGGAGCATATTCGGGTTCTTTGCTCCAATCCACGCTCCAGACGGGACGGCGGCGGAACTTCTGTTTAAAGGTATTCTGCAGAACACCGCGGCTTTCAAGGCTGATCATGCAGGCGCGGGTACAGCCGCGGGAACCGCAGATGGCCTGTCCTGTTTTGTAGACGGGATAAGGACGCTGGTAAAATGGTGACCAGTCGCCGGGAACACTGTCCTCGTTGCCGGGGGTGTTGAGATAGGGTTCGCTCTGCGGCACGCCTGAGTGTACAATGCCTCTGAAGGCATCGTTGCATTTGAGAACGTCAATATCGGACCACTCCACTTCACGTCCGCCGAGTTTGACCTTGACGGTTTTTTCAGTGGAAAAGGCCTGTCCGGGGCAGGCTCTGACACATGCCATGCAGCGGTTGCACAACTGCGGTCCGTCATAAATGGGGTCAGGCTCCAGCTCCACATCGGTCAGAACAATTCCCACACGGCAGCGCGGTCCGAACTGGGGACTTAAAAACATTTTGCTGAAACCGATTTCTCCCAGTCCGCAGAGAAACGCGGCAATGCGCAAATGGACCATGACGTCGGGCGTCGCCTGTCCGGGACGGACGGGACGGCTGTACTTTTCGTAAGTATCTCCTTTGATTGTAACGGCGCGCCAGTCGCTCTGGTGTCCCATCGGGATTGCTTCATAGCCCTGATCTTCAATGAATTTTGTCAGGTTGATGACGGACATAGGCATATAGACATAAGTCAAACCGCCGTATCCCATGGCGGAGTAGTTGCTGAAATAGGTTCCTTCTTCAACACCGCGCAGACTGCCGCGGTCAACACGGAAGACCATACCGATAATGCTTTTGCACTCAGGCATGATCTGTTTGGGATCCAGCTGAATGGGGGCGTCTGCCCATCTTTCAATATTTCCGATCCCGACGGCATCTGCACCCAGTTCCAGTGCCTTGCGTTTGACCGCAAGTGCCGCCTCACGCGGATCGCTCAAATCCACGCTGTTGAAATCTCTTGTCATGATTGCCATATTCAATGATTCCTTTTTTTTGTTGTTCATCTATGATGAATAATTTGTTTCCTTTTGGCGTAATATATTGCCGTTTTCCGAGATTGTCAAGAAACAGGAAACAGTTCTTGCAAAATATATTTTGCAGGATTATATTAGTAAAATTACTTACAACAATATTCATCAAAGATGAACGTTTGATAACATGAGGATTGGAAAATTATGAAAAACACCTTTCTGCCGTTGGGAACAAAACGTTTTACCCTTATCGAACTTCTTGTCGTCATTGCCATTATCGCAATTCTGGCGGGAATGTTATTGCCCGCTTTGCAGCAGGCGCGGGAGAGAAGCAAGAGCAGTAACTGTACGAACAATCTGAAACAGATCGGCATGGCGTTCAATCTGTACGGAAATGATTATGATTATTACCCCTGGTACAGTCACTGGTTCCGTTATGATTCGACCAAGGGATCGGTTTATCCTTATCTTACAAACAATAAATCAAACGGTAAAAACAAGCATTTGTACTTTGACTGTCCGACCAGTGAGGGCTACGGTTATTTCGGCAGCGGTTACGAATACGGAACCGACTATGCCGTAAATTACAACGGATACTGGGCGGGGGATAAGTGGAATAAACTTTCCTTTGTGCGCCGTCCGTCACGTCTGGTTCTTGCGGTTGATTCTGAACCCAACAGTACGAGCCGCAACTCCTACATGACCTATGCTCCGGGAACTGACGGCGGCAAGGATAGAATCTCCTACCGGCATAACAAGTTTACCAATATGCTTTTCTGTGACGGACACACCGGCTCTCACGGCAATAATTTTGCCGTAGCTGCGGGTGAAAAAGATTACGATATGTGGTTTGGTAAATAGTTGCGGTGAATAGAATGGAAAACAGCCAAAGAATTGATCCCGTCAAATTCGGTTCAATGGTCAGTGTCAACGACAAAATCGGAATCAGTCATCTGGAACGTTTTGCCGCATACGGACTCGGAAATTATGTCAATTTGAAAATCCACTGGCACCGTGATACACAGGTGACCCGTCCGACGATAGAAAAAGCAGTAAAGTTCTGCGTTGAGAACAAAATATATTTTTCCTTCAGTGAATTTCTTGACCGCTATACTTACATTCCCTGGGAGATTCTGGACACTCTGACCCGTCAGGACTGGATTGAACTGCAGGAACTCGGCGGAAAATACTGTCTGGGAAATCACTCTATTTGTGAGCGCGGCGGTGCTGTTTATTGGCCACTGGGTTACAAACATGACAGTCTGCTGCTTGAACGCGCTGAAAACGTTAAAGCTGCAAGTGAAATTTATATGGCGGGCATCCGCAAGGCTCTGGAAACGGAACACCGTTTTGGACGCAAAAATCTTGAGTGTATTGATTCCAGTTTTCTGCACAAATACCACTTTCAGGCAGGTATGGATGGTGCGGCAATAGAGATGTTTCCCGGAAACTGTGATCGGATGTATCCTGCGGTACGCGGTGCTTCAAGAGCTTACGGCAGAGAAACTTTCGGCGCGGATGTTGCAATGGTCTGGTACGGAGGCGTTGAAAAAGACGAACTCTGGTTCAAACGCTGGCAGATGTCTCTCTATTATGCCTATCTTGCCGGTACGGATTGGATTATTTCTGAAACCGGTGAATTCGGTATGGCAAGTGCTTTCGGGCAGAAACATGATATAGACGGTCCGGTCTGTACCCGTTTCCGGGAAATCATGCAAAATTTTTACCGTTATGCACAAAGCAATCCCCGTCCGTCCGGGGGACCTCTGGTCAAAATCGGTATCGTTCACGGCAGATACGACGGAACCGGCGGTTTGTGGAACAAAGAGGTCTGGGGACAGTATCAGGATGAGAAATGGCTTGAATCCGAGATTGAAAAAAGTTGGGATTTGATTCACATTCTGCAAAAAAAGAATGATTGGTTCGATGCCTGCCGCACCGGTGAAAAAGATTACTCCGGCAATCCGCCGCTGGGACAGTTTGATATCGTTCCTGCCGAAGCTGACGTTGAAGTCATGCAAAAATATTCCTGTCTGGTTTTCGCCGGATGGAACACGATGGATGAGGAACTTTATCAGAAACTGATTGCTTACGTCAAAAACGGCGGACATCTTTTTATGACAACAGGACACCTGAACAGGAGCCTTGACCGGGCGGGTGATATTGAACTCTTTAATAACGGAAATTTTGAAGAACTCCTGGGTATAAAGATTTCCGGTCCCGGGGAAAAACTCCGCCATGCGGGAATCAAAATCACGCAGCAGAGCCGTATTCCCGGATATCACTACCCCGACTGGACAGAAAATGCCGATCCCAAATGGATGGATACGGTTATCCCGTCATGTAATGTAACTCTCTGCGGCGCGCAGGTTATTGCAAAAGCGGCACAGGTGTTTTCAGCTTATCAGCTTGCCAACGGCAATGTGGCACAAAATGATATTCCGGTAATGACTGAATATGCTCTCGGTAAAGGATTTGCCAGCTGTATGACTTTGTGGGGGTATCCGGGCAATACGGGGATCAGGGATTTCTTTGCCGATATTCTCAAATGTATCAACTCGGGAGAAATGACACATCCTGTCAAAGTCTGCACTTCTGATAAAATGCGTTATGCTGTTTACGAAGATGAAGAAAATTATGTTCTCTTTTTCCTCAATACCGACTTTGATCTGCCTCTTGCCGCTAAAGTTTTTTACGGTGATAATGTGCAGTTGATTCAGGTTGAATCAGCGTCAATGGAAAAGGTTATTATCAAAAAATAAAAGGGGCGTATATGAAAAAATTTATTCTGCCGGCTTTATTTGCTGTCATCGGACTCTGCGGAAATGAAATGCAAATCAGCGGTGTCAATAAAAACGCTGAGAAGATTTTAAATTATCCGATTGTTGAACGGGTGACAACTTCTGTTTCAGGTGATTGCAATGCTGTACAAGTTAAAGACGCTTCCGGAAAAATCATCCCGTCCCAATGGGATGACTTGAATGGCAACGGCAAAATCGATCAGGAGGATGAAATTTCTTTTCTTGCTGATCTTGCGCCCGGAGAATTTTCTTTTACCTGCCGTTTTATAAAAAGCAGCGAAAAAATTAAAGTTGCTTCTGCTGTGAAATCTCCTGTTGTGTCAATAGAGAACTCGTTTGTGAAAGTGTCGCAGCACCGGCAGAAACTTCAGCTGCGGAACTTTTATCTGAAACAGCAGAATCGTCCGCTTCCTGTCGCAGGAGCCTTTGTGCTTGAACCGCGAATGGATAACTCCTGGAAATGGAAAAACAGTGATTTTTCTGTGAAAGTTATTTCCGCTGGTTGCGTCCGTCAGGTGTTGCGTGTGGAACTTGTCAAAAAAGGAACCGAAAACGATAAGACTGTAAAAATCATCAACGATTTGAGCGTATTTTCAGGCAGAAAAGAAATTTTATCGCGTTTGCGTTTTATCAATATGTCACCAAGTCAGCTTGTTCAGATCAATACGGTCAATGCGGGTATGTATCAGGTGATGTCCGACGGAAAAAATCCCATCGGGGACTTGAGTTTCCGCACAATCACTCAAAGCGGCGAGGTCAGAACTTCAAGTTTTCTGCTCAAACGTCCCGCAAGTGACAGGGTCCTGTGGGCTGAAGTATCGGGAAAAAACGGAGGATTTGCCATTATCCTTTCTCCCGAAAACGTGCGAAATTGTTTGATCCGCAGTATTTCCGGCGGCAAAGCTGTGCGCATGTCTGTTCTGTGGGGATTTGAAAAAGCGGTGTTATGGCCGGGGAAATCCGTGGAAACAGTCAGTGTGTTCATGCCCCTTCTGCCTGCTGAAACAAGTGAAAAATTCGTCACGATAAATAACAATCTAAAAAGAGTTATGCAATAAAATGTTTTCAAAACGGATTTCTTCTGTTCTCTGTCTTTTTTCTGCCGGTTTGTTTGCGGCGGCGTTGCCTGCTCCTGTACTGCGCGAGAGTTTTGAGGGTGCAACTTCAGGTAAATTTGCAGGCATTGTTTATACCGCGGGAAAAAAGGGCAGGGGGGCGCATTTTTCAGTCAACCGGCACAGTCATATTAAACTCGACGGTAAAAAAATCAATGGCGACAGGGGAACTGTTTCCGTCTGGGTCAAGCCTGATTGGCCCTTGAAGCGCGGAAATATGCGGGTACTTCTTAATATCGGCGGTCCGGCAAAGGAACTGCAAGGGGTGAATTTTGCCATTGACGGAGATAATCTTACCGTTCCCGGACTGCGGATAAATCAGCTCAACTGGAAGAAAAACGTTTGGAATCACATCGCTTATACCTGGAATTTGAATCAGTCTGACAAAAACTTTCCCTTCCGCTATGAGATTGCTGTTTACGTCAACGGAAAAGGACGGGCAAAACGAATCATCAATTTTCGTCCCGTTCCTGCTTCAATAATTACACTCGGAGCTTATCCCGTCCCTGAATACGGACGTCCGCAGCTCTTTGAATTGGAGGGTACTCTTGACGAATTTTCTTTGTTTGACAAAGCTCTTGAACCTGAAGAAATTGCCGTCCTCGCGGGCGTAAAAAAAGCCGTCGCACCGATGACTGAAAAAACGCATGTTCAAAAAATGAAAACGGGGCGTGTCAAACCCTTTGTTTTGGAGGGAAAGGGCGGTTTTGTTACACTGGATAAAAAGACTTACATTGAAATTATTCTTCCTGCCAAACCGTTATCCTCAGAAGTTGCGGCAGCTTACGACTTGCGTTCACATCTTCTGGAAATTACCGGCGGACGTATTTCTGTCCGTAAAAACCTCACTTCTCAGAAAGGTTACAGAATTTTTATCGGTTCTGCCGCAGGATTGAAAGAAAAGTTTTCGCACGATGAAATTTATATTGAAATCAACCAAAACAAGTGTATTCTTGCCGGAGACCGTGAAAACGGTGCTGCCCATGCAATTTATTCTCTGCTGGAACACATCGGATTCCGTTGGTTCGATACGGGAAAAGAGGGGCGTTTTGTTCCGGCGCAGAAAAAAATCGTTCTGCCGCTTGGCAAGTGGCGCTATGCACCGCTTTTTGCAATGAGGAGAATTCAGCTTTCAGCCCCTTATGATTACAAAGATAAACTCAAAGTCCGTGATTTGGACGAGTGGGGACGGCGCAATAAACTGGATCTCGGAAATTATGCCCGGTTTCACAAGATGGTTGCACCGCACCTTGAAAAAATCATTCCTGAAAGCATGTTCAGCACGCACCCTGAATATTTCGGTATGGATGACAGCGGTAAGCGCGATGTACCGGGACGCAACAGAATCAATCCCTGCACAAGCAATCCTGATGTAATCCGCTTGTTTCAGCAAAAGGCGGTGGAATTGCTGAAAAAGACTCCGTGGGCACAGTATTTCAGTATTGAACCCATTGACGGCGGCGGCTGGTGTCTGTGCAGAAACTGCCGTAAACTGGATGTCGTATCTGAAAATTACACAGATCGGGTGATAACACTTGCCAATCAAATCACAGAAGCTCTTGAAAAAGCTTTTCCTGGAGAGGGAAAAGCCGCACGTTTCTTTGCATATCAGGGGTATGTGAATCTGCCCGTCCGTACCCGGGCAAAAGGCAATCTTCAGGTTGAAGTTACCCGCGGCGCACCGGAACTGGTCAGCGGCTGGGCGAAGTATGTAAAGAATCTCCAGCGTTGGGATTACAACGGCTGGTTTACTTTCAAATGGGGACCCATGCCGCTTTCGGTGATGCCTGAAAAAATTATCATGGCAAAAGAATATCACTATTCCGGCGGCTATTTTGATGAGGGTGTTGCCTCCGTCCTCTCTCTCGGACAACCCTTTTACTACATTGAATCTAAGTTGATGTGGAATCCTGATTACGATTTGAAACTGCTGCTTGATGACTTTTTCAGTAAATACTACGGCAAGGCGGCAGCACCGATGCGGCAGTGTTTTGAGTTGATAGAAAAGGAGACGTTCAGGAGCAAAAGCAGTGAAGATATGTTTACGGAATACAACCGGAATATTTTTCAACCGTATATTTATTCACCTGCGTTATGGGAAAAGTGCCTGAAACTCTGTGCTGAAGCAGAGAAAGCTGCTGCCGGTAATCCGGTTATTCTCCGCCGGATAAAATTGGCAGAGATGACTTATCTTTTTGCCGATGTCGCCCGCGATGCGCTGATTGCAAAACAGTATGCTTCTGAAAAAAATCATCCGTTCCACAGTTATATCAAACGGAAAAGTAAAATCAATGCTGCGCGTTTGCTCAAAGCGGTGAAACTTGCCCGTACTCTCGGAGTAAGTAAAGTCAGGGGCAACTGCGAACCGGGCAATCTTGAAGCGATTATTGCGGCGTGGGCGTATCCTCTGCAGATAAATATTGCGCCGTTTTATGAGATTTTTTATCCGTCCTCTCCCCGCAAAACTGTTTCAAACAACAAAGGTGCGTGGAAACTGGTTTTTGAAGATAATTTCAACCGCAAAGATTTGGGAAAAAACTGGAAAATCATTCACGGAAACTGGAAAATCGAAAACAACTCTCTTTCCGGACGCGGTGATGCCATTTATATCAACAAAAAGTTTCCCGGAGATCAGAAGCTTTGTTTTGAGGCGTGGATTGCTCCCGGCGGTACCGCCTGTGATCTGGACGGCATCCTTGCCGATAAAAAAATGGAGCGTTACGGCAACAGCGGTTATTTATTTGCCTTTGGTACATACGGAAACAATTTCAGCAAAATCAACCGTGAAAAGGTACAGATTCTGCGGATAGCCTCTCCGGTTATTCTGCCGGGAAAGACACACCGTATCGTCTGTGAAAAATCCGGAAATCTTCTCCGCTGGTCCATTGATGGTAAAGTCGTGGCGGAGTACCGCGAAGGTTTCCGCACGCTTGACGGCGAATTTATCGGATTTTACACCGACGCGGGCGGTGTATTTGACAATGTAAAAGTTTATACGCGCTGAAAAAAGGAGTCCTGAAAAAATGGCAAATACTGTTTTTGAATATTTTGTTCCCATGCGGGACGGCGTAAAACTTTATACCACGCTGCAGCTGCCGGAAGAGCAGGGGAAATTTCCCATTGTGATCATCCGTTCGCCTTACAGTTCGGGCAGAAGCGATCTGGAATCTTTAGCGCAGGTTGATACCCATGGTTACGCCGTTGTTCAACAGCAGTGCCGCGGCACCGCCTGCAGTGAGGGTGAATGCAATGCCTATATCAATGAACGCAACGACGGATTGGATTTATTGAATTGGGTCCGCAAATTACCTTGCTACAACGGAGAGCTTTTTCTTTCAGGCGGAAGTTATCTGTCTTCGGTGCATTTTTCCTATCTTGACACCAATCCGCAGGATATCAAAGCAGCCTTCCTTGCCGTTCAGGATTCCGAACGCTACAACATTCTTTACCGCCATGGATTTTACAAATCCGGATTGCATGGCAAATGGGTTGTTGTCATGCATAAAAGAAATCAGAAAATTGAACGCAACTGCTCTGAAAACACGTTCCGTACCATGCCGCTTGCAGGAGTGACCGAAACGATTTTCAATGAAAGAGTACCGTATATTGAGGAGGAATTTCTCCATCCTGATCCCTCTGATGAGTTCTGGAAAACCCCTGCGGGCGGCAGAGATTACAGCCATGCCTGTGAGAAGTGCGATATCCCGATCTTTCTTGTGACTTCCTTTTATGATATTTATACGGAGGGCGTGTTTGATATGTGGCGGAATCTTTCTCCGGAACGCAAAGAAAACTGCGCTCTGCTGGTGACGCCGTTTGACCACGCTTATAATCCGCCGGTTGAAAATATTAAAGAAGAAATGCAGGATTTCCGCGATGGTCTGCTCCGTGAGATCGCACCTGATTTTGAATATGCCTGGTTTGATCATATCCGTCTGGGAAAACCGCTGCCTTTTGCAGAAAAAGGAAAGACCACTTATTACCGTTTGTGGGATAACAAATGGCTGAGCGCACTTGAATTGAAAAATGCGCCGCAGGAGCGTTGTTTTTATTTGACGCAAGACCGTGCATTGAGTGAACTGCCTGCAGAAAAAGGGGAAATTACCTACACTTATAACCCGTATGATCCGGCATCATTCAAGGGCGGAGTCTGCAACAATTTCGACGGCATGAAGTATCAGGATGCACCCAATTCGCGCTATGATATTGTTTCATTTCTCTCTGAACCGTTAAAAGAGGATATAATCTGCGAGGGACAGATCGAAGTTGATTTGTACTGCCGTTCCACAGCGGAAGACACCTGTTTTTACGTCCGTCTTGATTTTGAGCGTGACGGCAAAACGCTTTCTCTGCGGGATGATATAGATTCTCTCTGCCGCACAGAAAAAACGTATACGCCGGGAACGGAACGCAAACTGCATTTTGTTTTTGCGCCCCATGCGTTCAAACTCCGTGCGGGCGACCGTCTGCGTCTGGATGTTTCCTCTTCCTGCGTACCCTACTTTCAAGTGCATAGCAACTATCCCGGCTTGCAGGCGCTTCAAACTGTTGCCAAAAGCAGCCGCAATACGGTCATTACGGGACTTTCGCAAATAAAAATTCATTGTTTCTGATAAAGCAGGAAGCATAAAAAAACGCATTTTTTACAAATCCGCTTGAAAAAACAAAAAAAGGATATATTGTATAAAAGCACTTCAATGGTGAATTTAATAACAAAATCAGGAGGACTATTATGGATATTTGCATGCGTTGCAGAGAAGAATTGCCTGCCAGCAATATGCGTTACATCTGCCGGAATTGCGGGACCCGGTATTGTGATTACTGTTCCACAATGACAGATTCTCAAGTTGCCAATGGAGAAAAGCCGACTTCAAGTTGTTCCAAAACGATCTGTCCGTCTTGCGGCCGGGATGCCGGAGAGCGGATCGAATAGAGTCGGAATCCGGGCGATTTGTTTCAAATAATCCTGAAAAACATGGTGAATCGACAAAGTAAACGCACGTTTATAACAGTAAATGCACGTTGAAGGTAAAAAATCGTGCGTTTCGTCTGACAAACTGCGATTTTGACAGTTTTCTTTTAAGTATAGGTCTCTGGACTTGAGCGCAGCATTATTTTCAATAAATACATTTGTTTTTTTCATGGTTATTACTGCGCCGCCAACGGCAATTTCCCGGACGTTATTCCGCGGCTTCGTAGATTTTTAAAATCAATTCAGAGGCGGCGCGGGCGTCTTCTCCGGAAACCAGAACTTTTCCGCCGTTGCGGCATTTTTCAGCAAAGTCGCGCAAAAGGGTTTCGTGTCCGGTCGTGGCGGTGACGGCGTTGGTTGAGGCACCTGAATGCAGTTCAAGTCCGGCGGACTTTGAGGGATTGGGCAGGTCTTCAATCTGCCAGTTGGTGATTCTGTCACCCTCTAAAGTCAGACAGCCCTTTTCTGTACGGATGGTCATGACTGCTTCAAATCCGGGTTTGGAGGCGGTGGAGGCGATGATGGTTCCGATCATGCCGTTGTCGTGAAGACAGATGGCGGAACCGTAGTCTTCGCTTTCCATTTCATGCAGAAAAGTTCCTGTGAAGGCATGGACCTCTTTGGGCAGTCCGAAGAACCAGACGTAAAGATCAAGATTGTGGCTTGCCTGCTGGACAAAAGGTCCGCCGCCGTCAAGGACGCGGTTGCCGCGATAGGAAGAATTGCTGTAATAACTCTGCGGACGCCAGAAGTTGGTCGCAAGTTCACAGGCAACGACTTTTCCGAATTTTCCTGCCTTGAGCATATCGCGGACAATGATATTATCGGGGGCGGTTCTGCGTTGAAAAGCAACTCCCAGCTGCAGATTTTTTTCTTTGCATGTTTGAATCATATCATCCATATCTTTGCTTGTGAGCGCAAGGGTTTTTTCGGTGAAAACGTGTTTGCCGATTGCGGCGGCTTCGAGACATCCTGAAGCGTGACAGCCGTTGGGCGTAGCGAGAATGACCGCATCAAAATCGCAGTCCGCTTCTGTTATGGAATTGTAAACGGGGAGTTTTTCATCAGCTCCGGCAGGACGTTTGCCGGAGCGTGAAACGATACCTGTAATCGCAATTTCCGGCACATTTGCGGCGGCTTTGATATAAGTTGAAGCGATATTGCCCGAACCAACCAGTAAAAACTTGAATTTATCCATGATATTTCTCCTGTTGAACTTTCATTTTTTATAAGATACAACTGTGTTGAAGGAAAAGCAAGCACGGGAATATTATCTATCTCCGGGAGCTTGTTTTCGGCGGTATTCTTTGGGTGAACAACCATAGTGTTCGTGAAAGACATTTGAAAAATACAGCTGATTGCAGTAACCGCAGCACGACGCGATCTCTTTGATGGTGTATCGGGTGTTTTTGAGCAGCTGTTCGGCAAACTTCATCCGGGTCGAAATGAGAAATTGTATGGGACTTTTGCCCAGATGTTTTTTGAACAGTCCCTGCAAAGTTCCGGCACTGCAGCCGGAAATGGTACTGAGTTTGTGCAGAGTCAGATTTCCTTTGAGATGCTGCTTGATACAACTCAACGCTTTTTGCAGCTCAGGCGGATATTGTCCGAGTTCCACACTGCGGGATAATAACAGCAGCAGTTCATAGGTCATGGCACAGCAGGCAGGGATCGTGTCCGGATTTTTTTCTTTGAAACAGGTGTATAATTGACTGTAAAGTTCTTCAAAACGCTCACTTTGAAAATCCGGAATGATTTTGACACTGTCAAGATTCAATGTCGGCAGATGGGTTTGCAGAATGATGCCGCTGATGCCAAGAAAACGTTTCCGGCAGACTCTTCCGCTGCCGATGGATATCCGCGATTCTCCCGGCGGAATGAGAATCGCACTTTTGGCGGGAACGATGTATTTTTCTCCGCCGTACTCCACGATCATTTCGCCCTCTTCAACCAGTTGAAAATCAAGGTAACGGGTCTGTGGATGATACACCCAGGAACCTGTGAGCCAAGTTCCGCCGCCGATGAAGTCAAGCCACAGAAAAATGATGTCAGGATGATCCGGAAAGTATTGGACGACATTCTGTCTGTTCTGAAATTTGGTCGGACTCCAACGGTCAAAATTGGCAGGCGGTAATGTCATTTTTGTTATAATCCATATATATATATTATTATTTTCCATATACTTTACACTGTTTTATAATTGTTGCAAGTGAATTTTGCGGGTATAATATGAAAAAAGACAAAAAAAATATAAAACAGTAACTTTTTGTGCAACAGGGAGATTGAACGATGTTGAAAATCTTTGAACAGAATTTGAATTTTGAAGCCGTCTGTTTTACCGGGAAAAAATCAAATTGCAAGTTGATTCCTTTTACTTTGATCGAACTGCTGGTGAATGCTGCTTGTAAAACAGGTGTTTTGTATAACCGCTGCGGCATGCTGTTATCAAAGGGCGGCGCATTGGTACGGAAAAGTACGGAAGGGTACGGAAAGGTACGGAGTCAGGCGCCGCAGAATACGGCTGGTTTCGCCCAACAACAAAATACCCCCTTTACTTTAATAGAACTGCTGGTTGTTATAGCGATCATAGCGATTTTGGCAGCAATGCTGATGCCGGCGTTGAGCAAAGCAAGGGAAAGTGCCCGCAAAACCAGCTGTCTGGGAAATCTGCGTCAGTGTGCTTCGGCAATCAACGGCTACACCTCTGACTTCAAAGGTATGTTTCCGCCGAATATGGAAAAGAGGGGCGGCGCATCAAAAAGTTTTACTTCACACGTTGCCTATTATGCCGGGATCAGTAATACAATACCGCATCCGAACAAGGGAGCTGAAGGCTTCAGAATGAAAGACTTTGCGCTGCTGCATTGCCCGCAGGAGAAAAAATCATTTTGCGATACCTCCGGAACCGCAATGGTTCCGACGAACTATGCGATCAACGGTGCTGTAACATGGAGCAACAACGACGGCACTATGCTCGGCGGAGTTACTGTTCAGCAGCTTAAAAAACCGACAAGAACTATGATTTTTCTGGATATCAATGTCAGTAAAGGTTCTTGTCATGTCGGCAATAACTGGTACACAAAATTATCCAGCAATTATGTCGCTTACCGCCATTCAAACGGTGTCAATATTGCCATGGCTGACGGACACGTTGAATATCAGTTGATGAACGAACAGCCCAATATTGCCATGTCTGCGACGCATCCCTGCCGGAGCAAAAACACTTCAGTTCCTTATCTCTTTCAATAAAACGGAGTTTATATAAATGAAAAAATTGTCTTTTCTTTTTCTTTTGACACTTTCTGCGGCAGTTTCAGCTTCTGGTGTGCTGCTTGAAAGTACATTTGACAAATATTCCACGCTTCCGGACCGGGTTAAAAATCCGGCAACCCAAACAACGGGTATTCCCCACGATCTTCAGCTGCGCATGAAACAGGGACCGGCAAATAAAAACAATGCCGTGGAACTGCACAACCGCGAATTCATCCGCTATACCGGTAAAGGCAACTTCAATGCCCAATGCGGAACCGTTTCTTTCTGGGTCAGGCCGCTTAACTGGAAAATCCACGGCGGCAGCAAATATTTTCACAAAATGTTTGCTCTCAGAATCAAAAACAAATATGTTTTTTACATCGTCCGTCAGGGAAAAATGAATAATATCGCCGCTTTGTACTGCGGTGCAACGGTCTTTGCCAAGCCCAAATGGGAACTCAACACCTGGCACAAGGTGGATGTAACATGGAACTCCACCGCTCTGACGCTCTATATTGACGGAAAGACGCCCTCCGCCGATTCCCGTCAGGTGCATAACTTCAAAACGCCGCCGAAGTTCCCTGAAGATCTTTCAAACAGTTTTATTTACCTTAACGATAATATGGCGTGGCTGGTCGATCCGTCATGGAAAACGGTTTATGATGAAGTTACCATTTACGACCGGGTGCTTTCCCCCGCAGAGATCAAGGCAAATTACGAAAAATATTTTCCGTCCAAAAAAGAGATAAAGAAGCCTTTTGCCCGTATTCCTGCAATACTGCCGGTTTCTGCTCAGTTCCCCGGCAAGTATCAGAAGCCGCTTGAAGCGTATGTTAAAGTATCGCAGACAAAGGAAAATCTCGTTCTGGATTACTTTGTCCCCGATAAAAATGTCAATGCCCAGATCACGCGGCGTGACGGTCACTTGTGGATGGAGGACTCCGCTGAATTTCATGCTGTCGGCAAGGACGGAAAAGTCCGGCAGTTCATTGCCAATCCCGCCGGTGGTATTTTTGATGCGCTCAACGGCAATGCGAAATGGAACTCCGGCATCAAGGTTGAAACTTCCCGCAATAAAGACTTCTGGCGCGTGAAGATGGTGATTCCGCTGTCGGACCTGAATCCCGGAAAAACGATGCCTGTCAACTTCGGAGTGACCGAAAGTTCCGACACCAGAAGATATTATTCCTGGAGTCAGCCGCAGACGGATACGCGCGGATTCGGTGACAAACGTTATCTGGGAACCATTGAACTGGGAGGAAAAGGAAAATTCATCGGCATTACGCAACTGGGAGAGCTTGAAAACGGCAAACTGGATGTGAAATTTCAATCTGCCCCCGGAGTCAAATCACAATGCGATCTTGTTTCAGCGGGAACAAAATATCAGACGTTCAGCCGCACGCTTTCAGCGGGAGAAGTTGATTTGTCCGTTACTGCCAAAACAAAAAAAGGCAAACTGCTTTATGCCTATTACCGGGATTTTATCGTCAATCCGCCGCTTTTGATGAATATTCTTGGCAACAGCGTCACGCGGACGATCGACTGTCATGTCAATTTTTCAGCATCCGGCACGCAAAAGGGGTCAGGTGTTGTGGAGCTTTCCGGCGATGGAAAAGTTTATTCTTCAAAGAAATTTTCTTCAAATCGCGGTGAATGTGAAGTTATTTTGCCCATTCCTGAAAATCTCCCTGCCGGAAAGACTTATGATGTAACGGTAAAATTCGGTCCTCACACGCTGAGCAAAAAATTCCGTTATCCTGATTTATCAAAGATACATGCAAGAGTCGGTATTGATCACTCTGTTCCCAAACCGTGGCATAAAGTAAAAGTTGACGGCAAAAAGGTCAGAGTTCTTGACCGTGAATACGATTTTTCTCAAGGTCCGTTCCCTGTTCAGATGACTTCAAGAGGCGAAAAACTCCTGACCCGTCAGCCGCAGTTTCTGGTCAACGGCAAGGCGATCAAGTGGAGTCAAGTCAGATTCGGCAAAAATCACGGCGACTATGTGGAACTGTCTGCCGACGGAACCTTTGACGGCGGTAAAGCTGTAATCAAAGGACAGGTCTGGTTTGACGGTATGTACCGTTTTGATATTTCTCTTACGCCCGCAGGAACACTTGAGTTGAAAAAACTTGGTCTGACCTGGAATATGCCCCGTGATGCGGCAAAATATGCCCTTGTCCCGGTTTTCAAACCGTGGAAAAAAGACCGGCTGCTGCTGAAATGGCGTCCCGGAGAAAACAATGGATTGCTCTGGCTGACCGGTGTGGTCAATGGTATCGCCTGGAGCTGTGACAGCGATGCCAACTGGATTATTGATCCCAACAAAGATAATGTTGTTGTAACCCGCAATGCCCAAGAGGCTTTTGTTAATATCAACATACTGGCACGTCCGGCAAAATTGACTCAAACGGCGAAGTATTCCATGGTTCTGCAGGCAACGCCGCCCAAGAGAGTGGATTACTCTGAGCGCGAGATTATTTCCGGCGCCCGTCACATCTTTCCCGGAAAGGGACGCAAAGGGGTGGACTATGCCATGCTCGTAGAGGGCTGGGTACGCGAACATCCGGAGCGTTGTTTGGGCGTGGTGAGCGCCATTCCCGCTCATCCGGAAAAATTCGGCAAAGCACTGAAACGTCTGCACAAGCGGGGAATGAAAAACTATATGTACAGTATGCCCTCTCATCTGGGAAAACCCGATCCGGCTTATGATTATCTTTATAAAGCCTGCGCCACTCTTCCCGGCTTTGCCTGGGAGGCCCGTGACCCTGTTTCAAAGGAAAAGTATCTCATTGAACCCACTTGCGGACACACTCTTGCCGGTGACTGGAAAGCGTGGAATATGGATCAGCTTTACAAAAATTATCCCGACCTGGACGGCTGCTATTTTGATATTGCCGGAGTTAAGAACTGCACAAATGCGCTCCACGGCTGCAGCGGTAAAGATGCTTTCGGTAAAACTTTTTCAACGGGAACGATTTTCCACTTGCGGGAGTTCATGCTGCGGATTTCAAAGATCCACCAGAAATACGGCCGCAGATTCGGACTGCATTCTCATAACAGATACTTTCCCTTTGTTCACTGTTTTGCGGATTACTGGATGCCGGGTGAGGAAATGTACACTCCCGTCAGCGTCAATCCGGAATGGGCATACTTTGAAGGCATTACGCCGGAGGCTTATCAATCAGCCTGGAACTGTGAGATCCGCGGTATGATGCTCCAGAATCTCTTTCAGCACTCCAGAGTCGGGGGGCTGCAAGGCAAGCCGAAAAGCGACCGGCTGTTCTCCCGTGAACTGCACATCCGTTCTCTGGCAGCATGTGTGCTTTACGATAACCAGCCCGGTCCATACAGCCTCGGAGATGTCACGCCTTCATTCCAGTTGCGGGACATCAGGAAGCAACTGAATTTGAAGAAAGCAAAGTTCTACGGCTACTGGATCAAGCCCGTTGCCAAAAGCGCCCCCAAAGTGGAAGTATCCTGGTATAAACTGGATAAAACTGCCCCTTACAGTCATCTTTTCTGCGTGGTCAACACCAACAGAAAAACGGTTCCGACGGCTCTTGTCTTTGACTGGAAGAAACTTGAAATTCCTCCGGCAAAACAGTTCAAAGATTTGTGGACAAATAAAGTGTATTCAAGCTCAGAACTTGCCAAAGCACCTCTAGATGGACATAACTTCATGCTGCTGGTTCCGTTGAAATAAACAATAACGCCTCCGTCCCCCGTCAAAATGCGGGGGATTTTTTTTACCCTCTGAGAGCGTATTATTTTATCATCTTTTGATTGACAACTTGTTGTCTTGAGTGTATATTATGTTAAACACTGTTTCTGTGAGCGTTTTTTGCAGAAAACAGTCCGTTTTTTCACCTTTTAACGGTTTTTAATAAACAAGTGTTTAATATATTGAATTACTGAAGATGAACAGTTCTCTTAAAGGTTATATTGCAGGCATTGTTTCTGCTGTGACATTCGGGATGAATCCGTTTTTCGGAATACGCTTGTATCAGGAAAATGTACAGCCGCTTTCTGTTCTGTTTTACCGCTTTTTCTTTGCTTCTCTGATGCTGGGCTTCTGGATGCTTGTCAGCAGAAAAAAGTTTACTTTTGATTTGAAACTTCTGCCGCATGTGATTGCAGGAGGTATTCTGCTGGCACTCACCTGTCTTGCCTGGTTTTCAAGTTTCAAAATCATGGATTCCGGAATCGGTGCGACGATGATGTTTGTGTATCCTGTCATGGTTGCGGGAATCATGATTGCCGGATTCAAAGAGAAATTGACTGTTTCCGTTGTCGCTGCAACCTGTCTTGCCCTTGCCGGAGTCGGTATTTTATGCCGTCCGGGAGAGGGCGCTCAGGTCAACGGTTTGGGCGTATTTTATGTGATGATGTCTGCGCTCTTTTATGCAATTTATATCGTTATTCTCAAAGTCACCCGCTTAAAAGAACTTGCGTCCGAAACGCTGACCTTTTATACCATGGGAATCGGTGCGCTGATTTTTCTTGCCGTGCTGAATGTTGATCTGCAAATGCTGCCCTCGGTCAAGGCTCTGGGCAATGCGCTGGGACTGGCATTTTTTCCGTCGCTGCTGTCTTTCTGGCTGATCGCGGTTGCCGTCAAATATATCGGTGCGACACGTTCAGCCATTCTCGGCGCGCTGGAGCCGGTGACGGCGGTTGTAATCGGTGTGCTGTGTTTTTCTGAAAAATTCACCTGGGCGCTTCTTGCAGGAATTATCTGCATCCTCTCTTCCGTCGTTGTCATCATCTGCGGAAAAAAGGAAACTCAGGAGACTGTTGGTACAAATTAAAAAATCTGAAATCAAAGGAGGATTTTCAATATGAAAGCTGTTATTTCTGTTATCGGTAAGGATTCCGTCGGAATCATTGCAAAAGTCAGTACCGAGTGTGCCGCCTGCGGGGTCAATATCTGTGATATTTCGCAGACCATTCTCAACGGTTATTTCACGATGATCATGATTGCGGATATTTCTGATATTTCCATTCCGTTCACTGAATTTGTGGACCGCATGGCAACGCTGGGAACAAAAAATTCCCTGCAGATTCAGGCGATGCACGAAGATATTTTCAACAGTATGCACCATATCTAATCCGGAGAAAGATAATACCATGCTTGCCACTGAAGATATTCTCGAGACAATAGGCATGATCCGCGAGGAGTGCCTTGATATCCGTACCATTACCATGGGTATTTCTCTCTACGATTGCCAGAGTGATGATCCCAAACGTCTCTGCGATAAAATTTATGATAAAATCATGTCCTCCGCCCGCAACCTGGTCGCGACGGGTGAGGAAATCAGCAAATATTACGGTATTCCCATTATCAATAAACGTGTGTCCGTAACGCCCATTGCGCTGATGGCGGGGGGACTTGACCGCGACGGTGTGGTCAATATCGCCAAAACCATGGATAAAGCCGCCCGCGAACTGGGAATCAACTTTATCGGCGGATACAGCGCACTTGTTCAGAAAGGCTTTACCAACGGCAGCCGCACGCTGATTGACTCCATCCCCGAAGCGCTTGCTTCCACAGAGAGAGTATGTTCCTCTGTCAATGCCGCCTCAACCAAAGCCGGTATCAACATGGATGCCGTTGCCCAGATGGGACGTATCATCAAAGAGACGGCATATCTCACCCGCGACAACGGTTCTCTCGGCTGTGCCAAGTTGGTTGTTTTTGCCAACGTTCCCGAAGACAACCCCTTTATGGCAGGAGCTTTCCACGGTGTCGGAGAACCTGAAACGGTCATCAACGTCGGTGTCTCCGGTCCCGGTGTGGTTGCATCTGCCATCCGCAGGGCAGGGGACTGCAGTCTGGCGGACCTTGCTGAACTTATCAAAAAGACCGCATTCAAAATCACCCGTGTCGGACAGCTGGTCGCGCTTGCCGCAAGCGAAAAACTCAACGTTCCTTTCGGTATCGTTGACCTCTCTCTTGCACCGACTCCGGCGATCGGGGACTCTGTGGCATATATTCTGGAATCCATGGGGCTGGAACAGTGCGGCTGTCCCGGTACCACTGCTGCGCTTGCCATGCTCAATGATGCCGTGAAAAAGGGCGGCGTCATGGCATCCAGTCAGGTCGGCGGACTTTCAGGCGCATTCATTCCCGTTTCAGAAGATGCCGGTATGATTGCCGCCGCCCGCAGCGGTATGCTCTCCATCGAAAAACTTGAAGCCATGACTGCCGTCTGCTCCGTCGGACTGGATATGATTGCCATTCCCGGAGACACCTCCGCCGAAGCGATTTCAGGAATCATCGCCGATGAACTTTCTATCGGTGTGGTCAACTTCAAAACCACGGCGGCGCGTCTGATTCCCGCCTACGGTTCAAAGGTCGGAGATACCATCAACTTCGGAGGTCTTCTCGGAGAAGCCCCCGTCATGCCCATCAAAACCGGAAGTCCCGAAAAATTCATCCATCGCGGCGGACGTATTCCCGCTCCGATTCAGAGTTTGAAGAACTGAGTTTTTTCAGAAATTTCAGGACATTTCCGCCCGGCAGAGTCAAGTCTCTACCGGGCTTTTTTCTTTCGCGCTGTTCCCGATAAGGGTCGATGGCTCTTGGGGAAGGGAAAAACTTCTTTTCACGAGAAAAGAGGTTTTTCCCTTCCCCAAACCCCAACCCTTTTCAAGAAAAGCGAGATATTTTAAAAGTAAGAACAGTTCCCCGTCGGTAATATCTACCCATATAGGAAACAGAGCCTTTTCTTTCAGATGTTTTTTGTGTGAAAATGCCTGAAATTCAACAGGGAAAATGATGTTTTTTTATCTGGAATCGGATTTTATCTCTTGTAATTTTTTTTCAGAGGTGATACATTAACTTCAAATTATATTTTGTGGAACAATTGTTTTTTTTGAGGATTCCTTATGAGCGACTTTACAATCAATAACAATGTCGGTGATATTTCCATCGGCATAACTCCGTCGAATGTCCAGCCTGCTGTCGCTGCTCCTGCGCCGGCTCCGGCTCAGCCGCCCAAACAGCCGAGTATCTACGGAGAAGTACCGCAGATTCCAACGATGGAGGCGGTTGAAGGTATCCGCTTTGACTTCAATGAGGGTATTCGTATTCTTTTTCCGCACAACGGCAAAGAGTATCACGTTACTTTTACTGATATTGATACGGGAATCATCCTGTACAGCGCTGATACCGTACCGGGCGCGTATGTGACCAGTGTTAAAAAATTCTATATCCGTTTCAGGCTTATCATTCACGAAAAAGGCGGCAAAGAACCGATTTTTACCCACGATTACGATTGCAGCAATAAAGAAGTGATGATTCAGCTGCCGGTCGGAACTCTGGGCGACAGTATCGGCTGGTTCAGTTATGTGGAGCGTTTTCAGCAGAAACACAACTGCAAAGTTATCTGCGTCATGACGCCCTGGATCGCTGAAATCGTCAAAAATCAGTATCCGGATATCACCTTTATCGGACCGGAGGAAACAAAAAATTACAAACCCTATGCCTGTTACTACATGGGACTCTTTTTCAAGGGCAATGTTGATAATCAGCCGATTGACTTCCGCTATATCGGACTGCACCGTACTGCCGGATATATTCTCGGCGTTGACCCTGCGGATATTCCGCCGCGCGTTGATCTTTCTGCGCCCCGGCAGATCAAAGAAAAATATGTCTGTATCGCCGCACAGAGTTCCAGCCAGGCTAAGTATTGGAACAATCCTTACGGCTGGATGACGGTCGTTCAATTTCTGAAAGACAACGGTTACCGCGTGCTGTGTATTGATAAAGAGAAGGTTCACGGAACCGGACTCAACTGGAACTTCATTCCCTACGGTGCCGAGGACTTTACCGGAGATATTCCGCTTCAGGAACGTATCAATCTGATCAAAGATGCGGATTTCTTCATCGGACTTTCAAGCGGATTGAGCTGGCTTGCCTGGTGCTGTAAAGTGCCGGTTGTGATGATTTCAGGCTTCACGCATCCCACCAATGAATTTGAAACGCCCTACCGGGTCATCAACTATCACACCTGTCACAGCTGCTGGAATGATATGCGTCTGGATTTTGACCACTTCGATTTTCTGTGGTGTCCGCGTCACAAGGGAACAGACAGACACTTTGAATGTACAAAACTTATTTCCGCTGAACAGGTTATTACAACGATTAAAAAGATTCCCTCTTTCAAAAGCAGAGAAGCAGAATAATTTTTCTACGGAGGCTGAAAATGGCGAATAATGACGGTGTTATCTTAACTTCCACACTGTGGAATCAGAGTGGTACGATTTACGTCAGTATTGACGGAAAACAGACGGCTCTGACGGGCTATACCTACAATCAGTATTGCCCTTTGATTGGCGGCGAGGGTACAGTTCACTCTGTAACCGGCTGCAGCAATACCGCAGACTCCCAGCTGCTTTATTACTGGCTTGAAAAAGGATATGAACTGGAGTTGAGCGTTTCCAGTGAGGATTTTTATTATTTGGAGGGGGATGATACTGAATATCACGCAACTTCCAATCCGACTAACGGAGAAGCTTCCATTGAGACAATCAACGGTTTGCTTTCAGGTGATCTTTCCCAAAAACTTACCAGTGGTGATTTCATTGCCGCTTTGAACTTTTACTGCGGTTTGAAAAATCATTCGGAGTATGCCGACAGTACGTCAACAATCTGGAAGGTGTCTGTGTATACCGACGGAACCAATGCTGATGTTTTCGAGGCAGCCGGATTTGACAGTTATTACTTTATTGCCGCTGAGGCTTATGATAAAAATTGGACGGATCGTCATCCTGTTTCAGAACTGTTTTTCTCTGAATATACCACAACGGACAAAGAAGGAAAAGAGATAAAATGTCATGAGTTGACCGAAACCGCTTTTTCAATTCTCAGAGAAAACTTTGACTACGGTGAAGTTGTCCGTGTCGGTATCCCGGGACATGCTATTTATATGGATGGATACCGTTTCAACAGCACCAGCGGAGAATATGAGTATCATATCAATTACGGCTGGGGGATTTTTGCTTCTAACTCCAAATGGTATACCGTCAAAGAATTGAAAGATGAAAACATCTCCTATGTCAATATTGATATTTCGCCGGATATCAAAGTTCTGGTCAGCAATGATTCAAGCGAATATACCGGCGGCTCTTTCCTGCGGGGTGTGGAGCGTATCAACCATATCCAGAATGATAAGTCCACCACTTTTGACTTTGCCGGAGAACTGGCAGGAAAAACTCTTTCCATGACTTCAAGAGTGGATTTTACTTCAAATGTCGATCTTGAATTTATAAATTTCAATATCAATTATGTTTCAACTGATGTTGCCGGTATTGTTTCTTCCCGCGACATGGAATTTGATTTGAAAGACGTCAGCCTTGCCGTCAATAACGATTCAGAAGATGTTGTTTCTGTTCAGGCGCGGACTCTTGATATGACGCTTGACAACAGCTGGATCTTTGCCGGATATCTGGAGAACGGTCTTTCCGGTATAGCTTCAGTTGTAACAGAAAAAGACTCTCTTTTGCTTTCAGATTTTGATTCCGGTATCCGGAGTGCCGCCGCAGGAACCGCGCTTGCCGGAGGCAGCGGAGATGATGTTATTACCATTTCAAACGGTTCTGTTGTTTTCGGAGATATTGATTTGGGTGGAGGCAGCAATTCTCTGACCATCACCAACGGTTCTCTGCTTTGCGGTAAAGTGGCGGCTGAGAAGGATTCCTTGAGTCTGAAAATGGACATGACTTACTCTCCGGAAGAGCAGGGGGCTTTGATTGTTGCTGATACTGCCGAAATGGAAACAAGTCTTTATGATGCCGCAGGCGGTGTCATTGATGTTCATTTCAACGAAGAGCTGAAAAAAGATGTTGTCTATACCCTTGTTGACGGTTATTCCGCTGATGTTATGGATAACTTTACCGTCAATGTCACGCAGAGCAACAGTGATAATGTGATTTCTCTCAATGCCTCTGCATGGAAAGCCCATTCTTTCAGTCTGTCATTTGAAAACGGAGATCTGGTTTTAAGTTACAAAAAAGAGGATCAGATTCTGCTGTACCATGGGGAAACGCTGGTTTCCTCTGCTGCAACGATGAAGGCTTCACTTACCGATCAATGGAAAATGTATATTTGCGGTGACGGTCGGGGGACGGCGGATGTTTACTCCGGTGGTATGCTGTATGTCAACGGCGGTATCTCTTCTGAGAGTAAAATTTACAACAGCGGTTATATGGCTGTTTCCGGCAGCGGGTCAGCAAAAAACACCGGCATTTATGCCGGAGGTACTGCCGTTGCCGATAACGGATTCATGGAAAGTACTGTTCTTTCGGGCGGCAGCTTGCATATCCTTGCCAATGGTATCGTGAACGGTACAGTTGTCTATTCCGGCGGAAAAATGACCGTTTCCGGCGGAGAAGCTGATAATACAGTTATCAATTCCGGCGGAAAAATGACCGTTTCCGGCGGCGTTGTGACATCGGTTGCTCTCAACAGCGGCGGTACTGCGGTGTTGAACGGCGGCGTTGTTTCTTCTGCAACGTTGAATTCCGGTGGAAAAATGGATGTTTTGAACGGCGGCGTTGTTTCTTCTGCAACGTTGAATTCCGGTGGAAAAATGGATGTTTTGAACGGCGGGGTCCTCAATGGCGCAGTCGTTTCTTCCGGCGCTCAACTGATCGTTTCTTCCGGCGCAGCTACCGGAAATCTTGAAATATCTTCCGGTGCGGTTATCGGACTTGACCTTGCTGAAAATACTGTTTTTCAGGGTGTCCGCAACGGTTCTTCTGTTGCAATACAGGATGGGGTTTTAAACGGTTATGCCGTTGAAAACGGCGGATATCTCAATGTGGGAGCCGGTACCGCAGCCAGCAATACTGTTGCAGAGTCCGGACAACTGAATGTTTATGCCGATGGAACAGTTGCCAATACTGTTGTCAACTCCGGCGGTATCGTCAATGTTGAAAAAGGTGGAACAGCCGATTTAACATCGGTCAACTCCGGTGGAAAAGTCAACGTCCGCGGAAGTGTTCAGTCTGCAACGGTCAATTCCGGCGGTATCGTCAATGTCTTTGACGCCGGAAGCGCAGAAAACACTCTTGTTTACGGTTCTCTTGAAAATACCGGCGGAACTGTCAGTAATACCGTTGTCGGTTCAGCGGGAAATGCGGTCATTTTTTCAGGGGGCAAAGGATACAATACCGTTGTTTCTTCCGGTGGAACTCTTGCTGTCAGTAGCGGCGGAGCGCATTACGGCTCTTTATTCATTGATGAAAATGCCGCAGTTTCTGCCGGAACGGGAGCCGTTATTGATTTCTCTCTGACCGGGCGGACGGTTGAAGATGACTTTTTAATGACCAATATTTACAATATTTCCGGCGGCTGTTCTTTTACCATCACCGTTTCTGCGGATATTTCTTACGGCAGTTACAAACTTGCTGACGGCGTCGGAGCGTTCAATAAAACGATTTCAATCGGAGACGGTTCTGTCATCTGGGCAAATCTTACTGTCAACGGCAAAGGCTGGCGCGGCAACAACAGCGATTACAGCCTGCTTGAAACAGATGACAAACTTTATCTTTCCATTACCGAAACGGATACCACTCCGCCGGATGCGCCTGTTGCCTCTGCCGATATCAGAAAAATAACCCGCAACGCGGTTATGGTGACAGCCGCATTTTCTCAGGATACTGTTTTGCGCGAGTACAGTTTTGATGAGCAAGTCTGGCACACTTATTCCGGAGGCATCAAGTTCACTGAAAACGGAAAAGTTTATTTCCGTGCGCTTGATTCCTTTGACAATGTCTCAGAAGTGACCTGTTTTGAAGTCAGCAATATTGACAGAGAAGCGCCGGACCAACCGGAAACATCTTCTGTTGATGTCAAAGGAACAACGGCGGAGATCGACTGGGCAGATTCCGTTGATAACGGATGTGCCGGTTTGCGGGGATACCGGGTCCGTTACAGCACATCTGAATTTCCTGAAGGAGCCGGACAGTTTGTTTCCGCAAGCAGCATCAGTCTGCAGTCATTGACTGTCGGCACCTGGTATTATCAGATACAGGCTGTTGATAACGCGGGGAATTTTTCTGATTGGTCAGCCGTGCAGAGTTTTACAGTTTCTCCTGCTCCTGAGTTTACCTTGCAGGGTTCTGCTGACATCATTCAGTGGAATAATGTCGGCGGAGCAGAATATTTTGTGGAATATTCTTCCGGCAGCGGTGTGCTTTCTCTGAAAACCGACGGCAACAGCGTTGATATTCTGGGCTTGCCTGTTGGTTCCTATTCTTGGCGTGTTTCCGCTGACGGCGGATACTGGTCTGATGAAGCAAGTGTTTCCGGAAAAGATTCAGCCGGACCGCAGAAATTTGTTTCTGACGCTGACGGCAATATGGATGTGTTCTTTGCCCGTGCTGACGGCGTGTGGGATAAGCGTCATGCCGCCGGACACCTGGGCGTTGGTGGAATTTGGCAGGGAACTTCTGAACGTGTTCTGCTTGACGGAAAAAACAGATTGACCGATGTTTTCGGAGGTTCCACTGACAGTAATGTTCTTCTTCTGACAGATGACCGCAATGGAGATGCCCTGTTCCTTGATGATATTTTCTCCGCTTTCGGAAACGAAGCAAGATTGACTCAGATCAATGAGATCCGTGCCGGAAACGGAAACGATATCATCGACCTGACCAGTCAGAGATATGATTTTGCCGGAGACTCCATCAAAATTTACGGCGGACTCGGACACGATGTCATCTGGGCGAACAAGCAGAAAGCCATTATCTCCGGCGATGCCGGAAATGACCGCATCATCGGCGGCTGCGGCAATGATATCATTTCAGGCGGCAGCGGACATGACCGGCTCCACGGCGGCGGCGGAAAAGATATTTTCTGTTTCGGTACCAACTGGGGACGTGATGAAGTTGAACAGCTTGATGACGGAGAAATCACCCTCGTTATTGAAAACGGTTCGCTTGACAACTGGGATGCCGAAAACCGGATCTACACCAGTGGAAACAACTCCATTCAAATTTTCGGTGATGCCAAAGTTTCTCTGGTCTTTGAGGCAGATTCCTCTCTGCCTGAAGGCGTATTTTCTCCCGCTGCCAGTGAAAAGATTTTTGAGGATAAAAACAAAGGTATGCTGGCATGAAAATTATTTTGAGTTCAGTAAAAAAATAGGGAGACATAAAAATGAAAAAGTTTTTTTCAGCAGTTGTTATTTCTGCCGTTGCAGTTCTGAGTGCCGCAGAAATGAAAGTTTTGACCATCGGCAACAGTTTTACCTGGAGTTTGCAAGAGCATTTCCCAAAAATTGCCAAGGCACAGGGCGATAATCTGAAACTTGTTTTTGCCAATCACGGCGGCTGCTCCATTCAGCGCCACTGGAAATATGTGACTGAAGAAGAAGCCGATGCCGCTAAAAAATACTATCGTATCGGAAAAAAGAAAGCCAAACTGCGCGAAGTTCTTGCTTCTGAAAAATGGGATATCATTTCCATTCAACAGGTCAGTTCCCGGAGCTATGTTAAAGGCAGTTTTTATCCTGAACTTGATAAACTGGTTGCCTATGTGAAAAAATATGCGCCGAAATCGCGGATCGTCTTTCAGCAGACTTGGAGTTACCGTACTGATTCCCGGCTTTATCAGAGCAAAAAAGTCGATCAGAAAAAGATGGATGACGGCATTGAAGCTAATTACAAAGAGGCGGCAAAAAAATTCGGTTTTGATGTGATCCCCACCGGAATCGCTGTCAAAATCGCCCGTGCTGAACAGAAAGAAACTTTTGTTCCCATGACTCCCGCCGCCCGTAAAGCTTTCAAAGAGGGTGTGAATCCTGTTGAAAAAGGTTCCTTCTGTGTGGGATGGGTTTGGAGAAAGAATAAGAAAACCGGAAAAACGGCACTTTCCTGTGATCCAAACCACCTCAACAGCCGCGGCAGGTATCTTCAAGCCTGCGTCTGGTACGGCTTTGTTTTCAAAAAATCTCCTCTTGAAATCAAGTACGACGGCAAATTATCTCCCGCTGATGCCGCCTTTTTGCGTCAGTGTGCCGATAAGGCATTGAAATCAGATACGTTTAAAAAGTAACGCTTTGACGGTAGAAAACGGGCTGCTGCAAAAAAAGATGTTTTTGCAGCAGCCCGCATATTTTTTGTGCTGTTATATTGCCGTCATTAAAATTTTTGCGGAAAGAGTTTCTGCATCCTGAGGCAGAAAACTGCCGCAGAGACTTGTCAGACAGTTGGCACTTGCGGCGCCGAGCGCACAGCGGAACGCTGAAAAAAGGTCGTTGCCGTTGACGGTTTCACTCAACAGAACTGCGCTGGCAGTATCTCCGCAACCGATGGGGTTGACGACTTTTTCCAAACGGGGAAGGGTGTATTCCATGATGGTATTGCCGTCAAACGCATAGGCTTTATCAGGACCGTCTGTAATGGCGGCTTTACAGATTCCCCAGCGGGATTTCAAATACTGCAATCCTTCGATGACACTTTCTTTTTCTGTCAGGGCAGATAGTTCTTCGCGGTTGATTTTAAGCACAATTTCCGCTCCTGAAGAAAAGATATCATCCACATCGCGCCAGGCATCCACCAGCAGGGGGAGTTCTGCCTCAGCGGTTGATTTTGCAAGTTTTGCGTAAAGGGTATTGTCTGTGCCTGTGGGAAGAGTACCGCAGAAGACCGCCGCTGAAGAGTTTTTGAGTGATTCCGTGTAGCGGAAGATGTATTCTTCAACCTCTTTTGCCGTGGCAGAATAAGAGGGTTCAATCAATTCCGTGACTTCATTTGAGGCAAGTGAAATGCAGGTATTGCAGCAGCGGGTCGGTGCCTCTGTCTGAACCGAATAAAAGTTGATGTCCTCTTTTTTCAGCTGTTCGTTGACATAAAGACCGTTGTCGCCACCGCAGAACTGAATCAGAAAAGTATCAGCTTTGCCGTAACAACCTGCAGCGCGGCAGAAGTTGATACCTTTGCCGGAGGGGAATTCTTCAAGACTCAACGCACGGTTGACTTTGCCGGGATTGATTTTTTCAAAGGTGATGACTTTCTGACGGGCGGGATTGAATCCTGCAGCGGTGATTTTTTTCACAGCATTTTCTCCAGAAGTTGTATGACTTCTCCGTCGGACATATCCCGGGGATTGCTTTTCATGCTTCCGGAACGGCAGTTTCTGACGATGAAATCAAAGTGTTTTCTTTCAAGATGATATTGTTTGAAATCGGCGGGAACGCCCAGTTTCTGCCGCAAATCTGCGATTTTTTCAATCAGGGCGTTGCCGTTGACTTCTCCGCAGCAGTGGGCAAGTTCGTCCAACTCTGTTTGGACAACAGGCGCATTGAAACGCAGGACTTCAACCAGAAGTGTGCCGCAGCAGACGCCGTGCGGGATATGGAGCAGACTGCCCAGCGGATGTCCGATACCGTGAACGGCGCCCAATCCGGACTTCGATAAACCGATACCGGCATTGAGACTGCCTTGTGTGACGGCATCAACAGCCTGCATTTCATGGTTGCAGGCTGCTTCAAGATTGAGAAAAATATCCCGTGCGGCACTGCGGGCAAAACTTTTGGTAAGCGTGGTCGCTTTGCGTGAAATAAATCCCTCTATTGCCTGAGTCAAGGCATCAAATCCGCTTGCCGCCATGACGGAAAAAGGACACTCTTCCACCAGTTCAGGGTCAACCAGTGCCGCATCCGGAGCCATGCCCGGCGTTCTCAAAGATTGTTTGATGCCGTTGGAACTGTCAGTTAAAACGGCATTGGCGGTTACCTCCGCCCCCGTACCTGCGGTGGTCGGCAGCGCGGCAAAGAAGACTTTTCTTTCTCCGGCAGAAAGTTTACCGTAAAAATAATCGGCAACGGAACCGGACTCATGCAGAAGTGCGGCAACGGCTTTTGCGCCGTCCATGGCGCTGCCGCCGCCCCAGCCGATGACGGCGGAGATATTTTCTTTGCGGGCAAGGGAAAGGACTTCTTCCACTTCACTTAAAAGCGGTTCTCCTGAAACGCCGGTGGAGATGATGACTTTGCGGTCAGCAAGAAGGGGGAGCATTTCTTCCTGAATCCGCTTTTTTGCATGCTTTCCGCAGATGAACAGCAAGTTTCCTGCGGGCAGAATGCCGGGGAGAGTAAAGCGGCATTGGCGGGCAAAGTGGATTTTTTCCGGTAAATTGATTTCAAAATTCATCAGAATCGGATTCCTTTTTTATGCAGAAAGTTGTAAAGATTCCGTGCGGCATCGCCCTCAGCGGCTTTGCGGTTTTTTCCTGAACCGCGCGCCACCCATTGCATGAGGAGAACTTCAACTTCGTAAAACGGATCATGTTGAGGCCCTGATTGTGAAAAGACCCGATACGAGGGGGTGCGGTTCCAGAAGTGCTGAGAAAGTTCCTGAAGTTTGCCTTTGGGATTGACTTTGACCAGCATTTGCCGGGGATCGGGGAACTCTTCTGCAAAAAGTTCAATCAGCCATTTGCGGCAGATTTCCATACCGCAGGCAAGGTAAATCGCGCCGAATACCGCTTCAAAAAGATCGGCAAGAGTGGAATCGCGGAAAGCACCGCCGGATTCATTTTCTCCGTGTCCGATGCGCAGATCTTCTGCCAGATTGATTCTCCGGGCAAGTTGAGCCAGAGCACCTTCACAGACCAGAGCAGAACGCAGTTTGGTTAAATCTCCTTCGGGCAGATCGGCGTAAAGCAGAAAAATATATTCACTTAAAATCGTATCAACGACGGCATCTCCGAGAAATTCCAGACGTTGATTGTCATAGTTAAGATTGTGTTCAACGGCATAGGTCCGGTGGGTGAATGCTTCTTTGAGCAGTTCCTGCCGGGGCATTGTCTTGAGAAAGTTTTGAAAATTTTTGAGATCAAACATGATTATTTCCTTTTCCGCAGAGAGAGATATTCCACGCGGCGGCGGTAATACGGACAATCGGCATCAAATGAGGTGTGTTTTTTATATTCTTGAGCGAATATTCCGGGAATATCACCGTCAAGATCACTGCCAATGCCTTGAACGGGAATAAGTTTGAGAAAAGAGCTTGCAAGACGTGACAATTCATGTATTCCTGCACGTCTGCCGACAGGACGGTCAGACAGAACACAGCCGTCCAGATCGATCACGCCCCAGGAACCTGAGTTTGTGCGGTAGATGTTCCTCAAATTAGTATCGCCGTGACAGATTCCCGCCTTGTGAAGAGCTGCCAGAAGTTCACATAAATCGGCAATCAGTTGGCGTGTCAGGGGCATTTTGTCAGCAAAAACGGCTTTTTTGCTGATATCCTCAGTGATAAGACAGTCAAACTCCGGCAGAAGTCCCCGGTGTTTTCTGAGGGAGGCAAACACTTTCGGCGTGTCGATTCCGGCAGCTTCAAGTTTTAATGCCGCTTTAAGACAGCGGTCGGGACGGGAGGTTTTGAACAGATAACGGAACGATTCAAAAAATGTTCTGTGCGAGAAACGTTTAACAAAAAAAGTGCCGTTGAGCCCCGCCAGAATACGCCTGCCTTTTTTGCAGTTGTATGCCGGATTTTCGGGGATATCAAGCAAAGAAACGGGATCAAACACACAGTTTGACCCCGTATTCAATACTTTGCCCGTCATACCGGGCGCTCTGAAAATGGTATAATCGGATTCCATTTCTTATCAGAGGTTTTCGACGACCAGATCTCCGACTTCGCCGGTGGAGTAACCCATTTTGCCAGCAGCCTGGGATTTCATCTTGTTGCCGGTGATGAAAGCGATACTGCGGTCGATGGCACCAGCGGCTTCTTTTTCACCGAGGAAATCGAGCATCATTCCGGCGGCGCCGACGGCAGCCAGCGGGTTGATGACACCCATGCCGGTATATTTGGGAGCAGAACCGCCGATGGGTTCAAACATACTGACACCGTTGGGGTTGATGTTACCGCCTGCGGCAATGCCCATGCCGCCCTGAGTCATGGCGCCCAGGTCGGTGATGATATCTCCGAAGATGTTGCAGGTGACGATGACGTCGAACCATTCGGGGTTCTTGACCATCCACATGGTGATGGCGTCAACATGGCTGTAAGCGGTTTTGACTTCGGGATATTCGGGAGCCATTTCTTTGAGAACGCGTTCCCAGAGTCCGAAGACGTGGGTCAGAACGTTGGTTTTACCGCAGAGGGTGAGCTGAGAAGTTTTTCCGGCAGCGATATCTTCGGCGGAAAGACCCTTCCAGGGGTTCTCTTTGGAGTGGCGTTTTTTAGCGGTTTCAAAGGCGAAACGCAGGCAGCGTTCAACCTGTTTGTAGGTGTAGACCATTGCCTGAGTGGCGACTTCATCTTTGGTTCCGGTCTGGGCGGAGCCGCCGATACCGGTGTAGATACCGCCGGTGTTTTCACGGACAACGACGTAATTGATATCTTCGGGTCCCTTGTTGGCGATGGGGGTTTCCACGCCGGGATAAAGTTTGATGGGACGCAAATTGATGTACTGATCCAGTTCAAAACGCAGACGGAGCAGGATACCTTTTTCCAGCAGACCGGGTTTGACTCTGGGATCGCCGATGGCGCCCAGCAGGACGGCATCAAATTTACGGAGCTGATCAGCAGCATCATCGGGCAGGATTTCTCCGGTGGTGAGATAGTGTTCACCGCCCCAGTTGAAGTAGGTCTTTTCTGAAGAAAAACCGAATTTTTTTCCGGCGGCATCCAAAACTTTTACAGCTTCAGCGACAACTTCCGGACCGGTACCGTCACCCGGAATGACTGCAATCTTGTAATTTTTGCTCATTTTCCAATCCTTAAAGGTTAAATTTTTGTGCGTAACGCTTTGCGCGCGCACTTTAAAGTAATAATGCGTTTATATAATGTAACACATTTTTGTTGATAAATCCAATTTTTTGCCGTGAAAAATCAATATTGCTTTGAAAAATTCTCTGTTTCGGGATATATTTCTGTTGAATCAGTTAAACATGGAGTGATTTTATGCCTATTTTCCGTTATACCTGTAAAAAGTGCGGAGCAAATTTTGAATTGCTTTTGCGCCGTTTTGATTCAGAAGCGAAGTGTCCTGAGTGCGGATCCGTTGATCTTGAAAAAGCGTTGAACCGCTTTGCCGCTGTGACGAAAAGCACATCAGGTTGTCCGGCAAAGTTTGACTGCCCCTCCGCGGGCGGCTGCGGCTGTGCCGGGGGCTGTTGCGGACATAAACACTGAAAAAGTATTTTTTCACCCTTGAACTCTTTGCAATCGGGTGATATATTCCCTCATGAACAGTATTTTTTTTGCAATATAATCAATAACAGGAGCAGTTGTCATGGAACATCTCAATGTGCCGCCCGAAAATCACGTCAAAGTTCTCAATGGTCAGGGATGGGTCGGATTGATCGATCATCTGGGCAGTGAAACAACCATTGTCAATGCCGCGCGGGTTTCTTTCGGAAAACTCAAAAGCGAAATGGATGCGCGTGATGTCGGTCTGCTGGAGTATCTGATTGACAACCGTCACACCAGTCCGCTGGAACACCTGGTTTTCACATTCAGTGTGCATTGTCCGCTTTTCATCCGCGGTCAGTGGCACCGTCACCGCACCTGGAGCTACAACGAAATTTCCCGCCGCTACACTGAAATTGATATGGAGTTTTATACTCCGGCGGAACTGCGCCGTCAGTCTGAAAACAACCGTCAGGCATCTTTCAGCGATCCGGACTTCAACCCTGTTGAACTGCGTGAAAGCATTGCAGAACACAACAAAAAGTCCTTTGAACTTTACGAAAAACTGTTGGCATCGGGTGTCTGCCGTGAGCAGGCGCGCGGAGTTCTGCCTCAGAACATGATGGTGACTTTCTGGGGAACGGTGGATCTTTCAAATCTGCTGCATTTTCTTGAACTGCGTGACAGCGATCATGCGCAGGCAGAAATCAAAGAGTATGCCATTGCCATCAAAAAACTGATCAAGCCGATCATTCCCAACGTCGCGGCTTACTTTGAGAAAAAAGGTCAGGCCTGGTAATAAAACTCAAATTGAAAAACTCTGCACGGTGAAATCTGTGCAGAGTTTTTTGCTTTTGGGGGATGGCTGGATGACTGCGGCGGTGTGCGTGTTGCGTGGGTGTGGCGCTTGTGTCTGACCTGTCTGACCTGTCTGACAAGTTGGTACGCCCCTGTATACCCCGAGGGTTTGCAGTGCCGCAGTGTGGAATGGCTCGGGCGAAGATTTACCGCGGGGTAATGCAACGGTCAGATTTACCGCAGGGGTATGCTTTGCTTGCTTGATGGCAACGGCGGTTTGCGGGCGGCGGCGGTGTGGCGCTTGTGTCTGACCTGTCTGACCAGTCTGACCTGTCTGACAAGTTGGTGCGCCCCTGTATACCCCGAGGGTTTGCTTGCCGCAGTTTGGTTTGGCTCGGGCGAAGATTTACCGCGGGGGTAAAGCAAGGCAACTTGATGGCAACGGCGGTGTGCGTGTTGCGTGGGCGTGGCGCTTGCATAAGACTTATAAGACTTATAAGACTTATAAAATGATGATGGGGGCGCCACTGTATACCCCGTGGGTTTGCTTGCCGCAGTGTGGTTTGGCTCGGGTGCAAAGTTGTCGCAGGGGTAAAACCAGCAAAAAAATTCGGCGGCGAGACTCGAAGAGTCAGCCGCCGCACCCCCGGGCAAGTTTGTGAGGGATTTTTAAGGGACCCTTCCCTTAAACGGTCGGGCAACGCACCCGACCGCTACGCGCTTTTTTTTGCTAAGCTTTTTTTTCTACCGAAAAAAAAGCGAACAAGAGGGCGGCGATGAGTGCGAAACAGCTTAAGACGCTCCACATAACAAGGGAGGAGGTGTGAGAGAAGAGTTGACCGCCGATCCAGGGACCTGCGGCGTATCCGATGCCGCGCATGAGGGAAGAAACGGACATCATGCGTCCGGCGTTGGAGGGATTGGTTTCAGAAGATACGGCGGTGTAGAGGGCTGGTTGAACGATGATTTCGCCGAGAGTTACGACAGCGACGGCGACGGCGATAGCGATGGCGCCTCCGGCGAACCCGAGCTGCATGTATCCGGCAAAGTAGAGCAGAGTACCCAGAAGGAGCTGAGGCATAACTTTAACATTGAGTTTAGTGAGCAGGGCGACCAGCGGTACTTGAAGAGCCAGAACCATAAAACCGTTGAGAGAATAAATTGACCCGAGGGCTTTGCGGCTGATGCCGACGGAGGAGGTTGAAAAAATGGACATGGTGGAGTAAAGCTGGGAGGCAAGCAGCATGAGGAATAAAGTGCCCGCCATGAGAAAGAGAAAACGTTTGTTGTGCAGAATGCTTTTGAGGATGTTTCCGGAGGAATTTTCAGAAGAATTTTCCTGTTTGACTTTTTGAACAGGATTTTTGCGGCAGCAGTTGATCCGGGTGTGAAAAGTTCCTGCAAGACAGAGGAGACCGGTCAGGATAAAAAATACCCAGAAGGGTGTTTGGGCAAAAAAAGCGCCCATCATGGGGCCGAGGGCCCATCCGACGTTGTAGCCGATACGGATTTTGCTGTAATATCCCGGACGTTCTTCAGGAGTTGTGATGTTGGCAAGATAGGCATCGGAGCCGACTTGAAAGGCGACACCGACAGAAGTATTGAACATCAATGCAGCGGCAAAAACATAAAACGGAGCTTTGAAATAAACACATCCGGCGAGGAAAAAGAAAACGATTCCGCGCAGAAACTGTCCTGCCAGGAGCATGCTGTTGTGTCCGAACCGGTCGGTGAGCCAGCCGCAGGGCAGGGGGGCAAAGATGACGGCAATGCCCAGAAGCGGAAAGATGATACTTACCAGAGCATAATCCAGTCCGCGTTCCTGACACAGATAAATGGGGATGAAGGGGTAGACGATGGCATATGCCAGCTGATTGAAACTCCAGGCTCCGGCAAGGGCGATGCCTTTGTCGTTCCACAGGTATTTGAAAAATTTTGCAACAGGATTCATTTGATAATAACCGGTAAAAAAAGTGGATTTTTCAGAACATAATATAATACTGTAAACAGATGTTTTCAAAAAATTTGCGAAAAAAAACACTTTTTTCTCAGAGGGTGCTTGCTTTTTGTTATAATGAAGATTATATTTACCTTGCAATTTAATTGCACGCGCAATTTAAACAGGGGAATTTATGGTCCGCAGTCAGGATATCGCAGATATTGTCGGAGTGTCCCGTCAAGCAGTTTCCGCCGTTTTGAACGGCAGGGGCAGCAGTTCTGTATCCGCAGCCAAGAGGGAACTCATATTGAAGGTTGCACGCGAGATGAATTATCAGCCGAATTATCAGGCGAAAAATCTTGCGCGGGGGTGCAGCCGGGTCATCGGATTTTTGTATTCACAGCAGTCAATGCTCAAAATGCTGCGTTCTCCGGTATATCCCCGTTTTATCAACTCCCTGAGTGTGAATCTGGCAGCGCGGGGTTACGAGTTATCCCTGATCGGCATAGAAGATACCTGCGATGCTGATGGGATATTACAGACGGTCAACTCCGGAAGAGTGGATGGCGTGATCTGTTCGAGTTATTTCAACAGCAATGATCCCCGGGCGGAACAGAAACATCCGCAACAGGTCATTTTTGCAACGACCACTACACCGGAAGGAGTTTTTTCAGATATCCGTATCAACGGAGAAACCGGGATCGCCGGACTTGCGGATCATCTGCGGCAGCAGGGACATGAAAAAATCGCCTATATCGGACAGAAAGGTTTCCGTCTTGAACAGCATTTGCGTATTTTTGCAGAGAGAAACATTCCTCTTTCTGAAAAATTTATTGTGACAGAAGGCATGTATGCCAGCAACCCCGGAGACGCTCTCACCTGCTTTGAAATCACCAGTTTGCATCTGGATATGCTGCGGAATTGTACGGCGGTCATTTTCAATAATGACTACTATGCCCGGGGCGGCTGTGCTGCATTGCGGCAGGCGGGGATCGTGCCGGGCAGGGATATTGCCGTTGCCGGACATGACAATCTTGAAGAGTGTGACATGCCTTTTCTGACCACAACGACTGCACCCTATGATATCATGGGCGAACGCTGTGCGGAGCGTATCTGTGCCCAGCTTAACGGCAGGCAGGTCCCATCCGGAGAAACGATCAACAATCAACTGATAATCCGGGCCAGTACTGCGGATTATCAGCAACCGAACAGAGAATAAAACGATGAAAGAAATTTACGCACACATTATTTCATTTGACTGGCAGAGCGCTGTCTTTGCCTATGATCTGGGAATGCCCGGTTTTGCGGAGTTGGATATCCTCAATACCGGAAAAACAATCAAATCCGTGGAGGCAACGGGGAACGGCAGACTTTATCTTGATGAGCTTCCCGCCGAAACACAAATCTGTCTGCGCTTGCGTTATCCTGAGGGGGAACAGCAACTTTTCTTTACGACACTTCCCGCGCCGCAGGGAGAGCTGATCAATCAGTTCGCCCTGATTGCCGATCCGCATATTTCCATAAAACAGGAGAACCGCAAGGGGCGTTTTTTTGTGGAGTCCGCCGCAATCGGAGAAGATGTGGTGAAACGCTGTGCCGAGCTGGGGATAAAATATACGCTGTGGCCGGGAGACATCACCAATGAGGGATATCCTGAAGAATATGCTATGGCCGCAGAAGTTTTGAAAAAACTGCCGCAGGAACCCTGGCTTATTCCGGGCAATCATGATTACGGTCCGGAGTTGTGGCAGAAGACTTTCGGTGCCCGCTTCTGGGAGAGGGAACTGCCGGGGATCGGCAAAGTCATCGGTATTGATACGGGGGATAAACTTCTGCATGAAGACGACGCTCTGGCAATTCAAAAAGAACTTGAAATCAGCGGAAAAGTGACGATTCTGACACACTATCAGCTGTTTGAATCCCCGGATATCAACCACGTTGCTGCGGCGGCGGTGATTCCGTCCAATATCGGGGATTATGCGGAACTGATGGAAAAAATCAGCAATACGCCCTCTGTCATCTATGCCGGACACCAGAATATCATGTCCGTTACGCATATCGGAAAAGCCATCCAGATCAATCTGCCGCAGCCGCCGCAGTATCCCTGCGGATGGATCAGAGTCAGATGTTTTGAAAACGGCACTTACTATACTTTTGAACCCATATCCAGCGAGGTTCTGCGGCAGTGGTCACGCAGGGCGGGGGAGGAGGCTGCGGACTTTTACGGAGAACGTCAGTGGCGCGCCGCCTACCGTCGGGGCAGATTCCCTGAAAGCTGCAACTTTTTTCTCGGGAGTGTAAAATAATCATGAAAACAATAGATGAAATCTCACTGAGTACCACCGTATTCGGTCCTGAAAAAGAAACCGATGATCTGCTGCGTTATCTTGAAACGACATTGGAGGCAGGGTACCGCTATGTGGAACTTTCACGCAAACACTTTGATTTGACCCGCCGGGCGGAAGCCATCCGTAAAATGGGTATTAATGTCTGGTCGATACACGGCTGTCTGAGCGGGTACTCCATCTGGAGCGACGAATCTCTGCGCCGCAAGGCGGTTGAAGATGAAATCGCACGAATTGAAGATTGCGCCGCATTCGGAAAAGTTCCGGTGGTTGAACATTATCTTGACCGCATGAACGATCCCGTTTACGGCAGAAATTTCCGCAAAAGCATTGAAGAAATTTATGAGGCAAGCCATAAGGCAGGGGTGATTCTCACTATTGAAACAGTGCCTTATAAACCCAAACAGAATGAGCGTTATGCCGACAGTCTTGAAGTGGCGGAATTTGTCCGTTCATTCAAGGCGGATGATCTGTTGATGACCGTGGATATCAATCACTCAAACATCAACGAAGATCTTGAACAGGTCTGTGCCAACTGCGACGGTTTGATCGCCAACGTCCACATGTCGAATAACCACGGGGAGTGGGAAGATCACCTGCCGCCGGATGACGGCGTGATCGATTTTGCCGCAACTTTTGCCTCTTTGCGTAAACACGGCTACCGGGGACCTGCGAACCTTGAAATGCACGGAACTCCGCCCATTACGGCAGAATGGCTGAAACAAATAAGGGAATACACCGAAAGGGTTCTCTTTTCAAAATAAGCTGAAGTCAAAAAAAAGTAAAACGGAGGGCAATGATATGTTGAATATGAAAAAAAGCAGGTGCAGTTTTCTTAACAGTCCGCAAACGTCTCAACGGTTTGCTCTCTTTACTTTGATTGAACTGCTGGTTGTTATTGCCATCATCGCAATTCTTGCGGCAATGCTGATGCCGGCGCTGCAGAAGGCTCGGGAGTCGGCGCGGAAGAACAACTGCCGTTCCAATCTGAGCCAGGTCGGGAAAGCGCTGTATTTTTATGCGGATGACAACAAGCAGTGGATGCCTGCGATCAAAGCTTACAGAGTCCGGTATAATAAAGAGTATGAGTTGTTCACTTATTACGGAACGGTTGCAGAGTATCTGCCCAAGGCACCGTACCGTGAATTTGAGGGACGCGCAGTCACTCATCCGATTTTCCGGTGTGAAGCGGTGTTTCTGACGCTGCAAAGTTCGTGGACATTGGCATATCAGAAAGATATGATGCAGAAAGGTTCCTATCTTTACAATGACTTTTTTCCGAATCTGCCGCAGTCGCGGGATGTTTACAATGCAAGTTCCTCTGCCGCCAAGAAAATGCCTGTCCCGTTCATGCGGATAAAACGGCCCGGAATGTGCCTGGCTCTGGGAGAGGGAACGAACGGCTCTACCCGTTTGGGCGGAGGAAGTGAACTTTATATTCACGATAAAACCTGTAACATTATGTTTTTTGACGGACATGTGCGGGATACCCGCGGTCCGATCAAAATCGACAGTGTAAAAACAAAAGATGCAACGATTGAGAATTCTCCGATGTACCTGACGGGAGATCCTGCAAGCAGCACAAATTATACGATTTGAGGAAAATGAAATGAAAAAATTATTATCCGGACTTTGTTGTGCCGCGTTGATATCTTCTGGTGCGGTGGATTTTCCGAACAGTTCCTTTGAGTGCGGCGTTGAGCCGTTGTGGAACCGTATGCCCGATCAGGATGTTATGAGAGCGCAGCGTTCTGTCAAATACGCGTACAGTTCAGACAGCTTATCCGGAAAACGGTCGCTGGTGTTGAAAGGACAGCCGTTTAAAACTTCTTTTGAGTGTACCGGGGGCTTTGATAAAGAAAATGTCGTCTTTTCTCTTGGTATGAAAGCACCAGAGGGGGCGCAAGTCAAGGTGAAAATAACCCTTTATGCGCTGACGGATAAAAAGGTTCATTTTGAAAAAACGTTCAAAGTGGGGAATTCCTGGCAGACGTTCAAACTTCCCTGCAAAGGCAGATGGAGTTCTATCGGACCGGTTTCTCTGCTTGTTGATCCCGGAAAAAGTGAAGTTTTGATTGATGACTGCGGTTTTGTTCCGGGGAAAAAAGCCGTGGTGCAAAGTGTGACTGGCGGAGTCCCTGAAAAACAGATGAAAGTTCCCGCATATATACCTCTTAGAAAAGAGTCTTATTACGGCAGGGGCAGATGTACGCCTTCTGAGTGGGCGTTCAAGGTGTTTCCCTCTGCGGCGGGGGCTGAAAAGAGTGTTCCGTTGAGCGGCGTGATGTTTTTTCCGAAATCAAAAGTCTTTTTCAATTCCGGCAATTTTGCGCTTTATGACGGAAAGAAAAAACTTGCCGCTTCATTCACGCCCGTTGCCGCCTGGCCCAAAGACAAGTCCCTTTCTGCATTGCGGGTGGATTTCACCTGTGATACGGCAAAGAGTGTGAAAACGCTCTCTCTGCGTTTTACGCCCGGAAAAAGAATCGCGGAAAAAGCTGTCGGTGCAAAAAATGGGATTTTTTCCCGTAACGGCGTTGTCATCAACCTCAAAAGCAATAATTTGTGGGAAAAGAACGGCAAACTCGGCAAGGGGACGCTGTACGGAATTGATTATGCCGGAAAACACTACTCCTTTAAGGCTCTTACCGATATTTTTGAAATTGCCAACAGTCAGAATGTGACTCTGCTGCGCCGGGGAAAAATGGTTTCTTCAGATGGCAAAAGTATCGGTTTTGCAGATGTCCGCCTGATTTTCCGTTCAAACCGCCCCGGAACGGAGTTGGATATTGCGCTTGCCAACAGTTCCAATCTGCCCGTTCTCATCAAAGAACTTTACTGGAAAAGTGCCGCGGAAAACAGCAAAGAACAGGTGAAAATGACCGTGTTCGGCAGCAAACAGAAAAAACGCTTCACCGTGGATACGCTCTGTAACGGAAAATTTTCACGCAAACATATAAAAAATGCCAATTTTAAGGTTTTGCCGCAAATGACTTTGCGCGGGAAAAACGGCGTGACGCTTCATTGTTTTGACGGCGCAAAATATTTCCCGTCAGAACTTGAAACAGGGAAGGATTTTGTGCGCGGCGCATTGTGGCCTGCTTCCGCTAAAGTTCTTTCACTTGCGCCTGGACTTTCACTGCACAAAAAGTTTCTTGTGTCCTCAGAAAAACTCAATGGCAATTTAGACTTTGCGGCAGTTGCCATGCCTGAAGGAAAAGCCTTTGCCGACTCAGGAGTGATGATTAACGTTGCGGCATACGATCCTGCGAAATTTCCCTACTTTGAGAAACGTCTTGCGACCGGACTCGGAAAACTTGCGCCGGATGAAACCCATATCCGTTTTGACTACGGTCAGTTTGATTACGGCGATCATCCCGGAGACGGCGGCTGGGCAAATCTGGAATCCTTTGAAGATTACGTCCTTTTCCATCGTGCTTTGCGCGCGGAAGATCCAGAGTTGTTCCGTCTGGCGCAGGCGGCAAACAACCATTATATCTATGTAGATACCGATGTCCGCAGCGGATTGCCGCATGTTCACTGTTCAAACCATGTGATCGGTGGCAGGGCATTCGGACACGCCTGGGTGCCGGGGGTGTTGAGTTCCTATCTTGTAACGGGCAGTCCGGCGCACTATCAGGTCGCCCGCAGAATGCTGAAAGCCTGTCTGGAAATGTCCGTCAAAGATAAAGCCATTCAGCAGGGACGCAATTTCGGATTTTTTGAATTGACACTTGCTGAGGGATATGCTGTTTTTAACGATCCTGAAATTGCGGCGCGTTATATGAAGCAGCTCCGTTATCAGGTTGAGCGTTATGCGAAAAACAAGCCGACTCCGGCGGAACAATGGATGCAGCGAACCAGTATTCCCCGGCAGAACAGTCTCTTTTTCGTGAATGGTTCCGGACTGGTTCCGTTTCATTGCTGGTACGGACTTACGGCATTTCTCAAGATGTATGAATTGACTGCCGATCCCTATATCCTGCCGGTGCTGGAAAAGGAATTCAATAATATCATGAGTCTTGAAATGACCTACCGTCCCCAACTGGAAACGCATTGGCCCGGACTTCCGGCTGAAAAGATGTTCCCTGCCATCGCCACGGATTATCTGATGGGACGCGGTGCATTCTATTATCCGGTCCTTGCGAAATATGCCAAATTAAGCGGCAAAACGCAGTTCCGCGATCTTGCCGTGGATACGCTTTATTGCGGATTGCTTGCCGCGCGTAATTCCGGTGATCTGCAGGATGTTTTCATGGCGGCGCCCCTTGCAGACCTTCCCCGGGACTTCAACGAAGCAAAACAGATCAAAAAGATTCGTACTCTTTTGTGGAACGGTGCGGCAAAAGAGGTGATGAACGGTGATTTCAGTCAATCTCTGCTCTACCGCGATCTGGTGATTCCCAAAAACGGGATCGGTACACCGGTATATCCCAAATGGGCGCTTGCCAAACCGTATCCGCGTTACTGGCACTTTACAGAAAGCAAACAGATCATCAGTTCCCAGTTCATGACTTTCCGCGGGTACTATTACACGCTTGACGAAAAAGAGTTCGGCAAGGCTGCCCCCTCTCTCAGATTGGATATGCAGAATAAAACATATTTCACCGGAACCAGCCTTACGGGTGCCAAATTCCGTCTGGAGCCGGGAGAATACGAGTATGCTGTTTCCATCAAAAAACTGCCCGGCAGCGAGATGCGCCGCGTCGGCATGAGAGTTATTCCGTTTGCAAAAGCTGCAACCAGGATCGGCGTTGCAATCAATGGTAAAAATGAGATGATCAAAGATATCTCTGCCGATAAATCACCGGCAATCTGCAATGCCTCTTACAAAGATACGGGTAAACCGGGGTGGAAACGTGTGACCTTCCGTTTCCGGATCACCGAGCCGTCACTGGGCGTGTTCCGGGTAACTTACAATCTGCTGCCCAAAGTCAAAAGCGGACACATTTATCTGGATGATATTTCCGTCAAACGTATCGGTAAGTAACAAACAAAAATGGCAGCTGCAAGTTGAATGATTTGCAACTGCCGTTTTTCAGTCAAAAGAGGAATCAAAGCAGAATATCGGCTGCTTTTTTCCAGATGTTTTCAGCGGTGGTGTTGAGCAGTTTCACCGCTTCGGCGCGTTTGTTCTGATTGAGCAGTTTGCGTGCCTTTTCTTTTGCCTCTGCGTATCGGGCAACAGACTCTTTTTCAAAGTTCAGCCACTTTTCCGGGATGGGAGCAGCCAGTCCGAGCTTGTTGAATCTTTGCCATGCGGCGGCGGACCATTTCAGATCGCTCATCGCCGGATGAAGTTTTTCAGCACAGACAGGAACAGGGACGTAAAGCGTGTGGCGCGGATGACCGATGGTGAAATATCCGGTAGACAGTACGCCGGGATATTGGCGGTCGATTTCTAAATCGGCTGAAGAGTTGGTGTTCTTGAAACAGACAGAGCGTTTTTCAGAAGATTTTTCCGGCATTTGAAAGTGACGTGAAAGCTCAAAACTGTCAAGCAGGGTGATTTTTCCGCTTTTATCGATAGCTGCGTTCAAGCCTGAGTAGGCAACGCACAGGCGTGCGGCACTGTTGAGATAACCGTGAACACTGCTTCTTGAACAACGCTGCATACCCTGATTCTGCCAGCTGTTGGCACGGACAGCATAGCCGTTGGTGTATTTTTGAAAAGTGAAATCCTTTGCCGTCATTTCACAGACATATCCCTCTTTGCTGTCAAGAAGAAAGAATATGGAGCCTTTTTCGCCGTGCGAGTAATCTCCGGCATTGACAAGCTGCTTGAGTTTGGCAACGCCCTGCGCCGCTGTGTCGCAGGATTCAATAACTGTCCGCAGCATTGCAGGCGTCCCCTTTTTCCCTTTGACATTGGGGGGATTGATACATCTTTCGCCGCTGTTCATGACAACGGCAAGACCGGAAGCATTCATTCCCATCGTGGTATGACCGTCATTGCCTGATGCAATCCACTTGCGCGGAGAGTTTGCCGGACTCAAATACACGGTAATTTTTCTGGACATGGCATCGCGGTTTTTATGCAGAATATTGGTGTTGTTTTTGGTTAAATCATGCATAATCATCCAACTGGTGCATTCGTGATCCAGCTCAGGATCATTTTTAAATGCCGTGGCAAGACCGCAGCAGAAGATGCTGGCCAACAATAAAAGAGACCGGAAGTTTTTCATTTTTTTACCTCTATTTTATTGCAAAAAAAACAGTTCCGGTTGAACTGTATTTTTTTGCCGTTGTTTGAAACGGCAGAAATCAGAAGACAATCAACAGAGTCAGCGAAATCAGTAATGCTGAAATAATAATGGAAACCGGCAGCAGAATATCGCGTTTGCTGCGCTCAGGAGAAGACGTGACTGCCGCCTGAGCAGGCTGCTGCACCGTTTTTTGCGCTGTGCTGCGGAATGCGGAAACTCTTCCTGAAGACTGGAAGTATTGGATTTTCAGACGGTCAAATTCTCTGAAAAAATCCTGACTGTTCTGAACGGGAAGTTCCTGTAATTTGCGGACGATTTCCTGCAGTTGAACATTGAAATTATCCAGTTCTTTCTGCTTGATTTCTGTGTTGGCAAGTTCTGCGCCGACAGCGGCAAGGTCATGCTGAAGATGACCGGCAAATTCATTGTATTCCCGTTCAGATGATCTTGAAAAACCGCTGTTTCCGACGGGAGAAGCGGTTTTCAAGTTCAAATGGATTTCATTCTGCACGGCGGACTGATTGTCAGAAGATACCTGCTCCTGAGCAATATCTGCACATTTTTCGCGCAGGTAATCCCTGTGGTTGATAAGATTATCACTGATGAATTTATCCCGCGGCATAATATCCTCTTAATAACGGATGAGAATAGCACCCCAGGTCAAACCGCCGCCGAATGAAGTCATCAGGACGATATCGCCGCGTTTGATCTGCCCGGCACGCACTGCTTCGTCAAAGCAGATACCGATGGAGGCGGCTGAAGTGTTGCCGTATTTGGCAACATTGCAGTACACTTTTTCGTTGGGGACTGTCAGACGTTTTGCAACGGCCTGGATGATGCGGATATTTGCCTGATGCGGAATGACCAAAGCAATATCGTCGGGAGAGATTCCCGCCTGAGCAATCACTTCTTCACAGGCACTGACCATGGAACCGACGGCAAGTTTGAAAGTTTCCTTGCCTTCCATGTGGATCGTGTGCAGATTTTCGTCAATGGACTTCTGACAGGCGGGCATGGCACTGCCGCCGGCGGGAAGTTTCAGGATATTTGCATATTGTCCGTTTGCGTGCAGCGCACTTGCCAGCAGGGCGGATTCTTCTGCACCGTCATCTTTTTCAAGCAGAACGCAGCTTGCGCCGTCTCCGAAAAGAACACAGGTGTTGCGGTCGGTCCAGTTGGTTATGCAAGAAAGTTTTTCGGCGCCGAAAACCAGCGCATGACGGTAAGTTTTGCGTGATTCAAGCAGCGCAAAGGCGATTTCAAGAGAGGAAATCAAACCTGTGCAGGCTGTGTAAATGTCAAAACAGAAGGCGTTTTTGGCACCGAAACGGTTTTGAAGAAGCGTTGCGGTGTTGGGGAAAGCGTAATCCGGCGTGGTGGTTGCCACGATGATCAGATCAATGTCTGAACCGGTGATTCCCGCTGCTTCAATGGCTTGCAGACCAGCCTGATAAGCCATGTCGGAGGTGGTTTCATTTTCTGCTGCGATGTGACGTTCTTCGATACCAGTTCTGGTTCTGATCCATTCGTCATTGGTGTCGACCATGCGTTCAAGATCTGCGTTGGTCAAGACTTTTTCGGGGATATAACGCCCCGTTCCGGCTATTCTGATACTCATTTTTCTCCTGCCCTTTGATACCGGTCGTTTCTGAATCCGGATAACACCGTAAAATACGGCAAAAAAGGATTTAATTGCCAGTTTGTTCTGCCGCAAGCTTGGCATTGGCCTCGTTTGCAGCCTTGATTCCGGCAACGATCTTTTCGTTCAGCCGGAAATTTACACATTCCGCCGCGACTCTGATTGCATTCAGAACCGCTTTGGGATTTGAGGAACCATGACCGATAATACAAATGCCATTGATTCCAAGCAGAGGAGCGCCGCCGACACTGTCGGCATCTCCGAAAGCTTTGAGTTCTCTGAAAACATTCTGAGCCATCATTGCCCAGACATAACGCAGCGTGTTTTTCTTGAGAACCCGTTTCAGCCAGACAAACGTTGATTTTGCCAGACCTTCTGCACACTTGAGCAGAACGTTTCCGGCAAATCCGTCGCTGACAAGGACGTCTGTACCGCCTTCAAAAACGGTATCAGCTTCGACGTTTCCGATGAAGTTGATCGGCAGACGTTCCAGTCTTTTGAATGCTTCTTTTGTCAAGTCGCACCCTTTGATATCCTCGCCGCCGACACTGAGAAGTCCGACGGTGGGACGGTCTTTTTTGAACAGGTACTGGGCGTAAATTTCACCCATGATTGCGAATTGCTCCAGATTGAGTGCAGTACAGTCGGGGTTGGCACCTGCATCCATCAGCAGAAAACGGCCGGGCTGGTTGGGCATGTTTGCGCCCAGAGCCGGACGGTCAACGCCGGGAAGAGTCCGCAGGATAACCTTGGTCGCCGCAACTGTTGCGCCGGTATGTCCGGGCGTGACCATTGCATCCACCAGACCGTCTTTGAGCAGCCTGGCGCAGGTCGTAATTGAGGAATCCTTTTTTCCCCGGAGCGCAATCGCTGAGGGATCGGACATTTCGCACACCGTTTCAGCGTGATGTACGGTGATATGCGGATTATCCGCCAAACCGTATTTTTCAAGATAGAATTCAACCTTCTCCTTGTGTCCGACAAGGATAAAATCATAGTCCGGATATTCCTGAACAGTCAGGGAAAGACCTTCTATCACAACTCCGGGGGCGTAGTCGCCACCCATGGCATCAACGGCAATTTTCATTTTATACCTGTAAAAAAGGGTTCTGTTACTGCACCGGATAAGTTCACCCGGTGCAGTTCAGATGGTTTCTCAGGCCTCAACGTTGAGGATCTGCTGACCATTGATCTGTCCGCAAGCCTTGCAGACACGGTGAGGGGTCACCGGAGCAGAGCAATTGGTGCAGAAGTTTGCCTGAACTCCTTCGTAGCGGTTCGCAGCTTTGCGCTGACGTTTCTGCATACGGGACGTTTTTCTTTTCGGAACTGCCATGTTTTTAGTCTCCTATGTAAAACAGCTCATTTGTTCTATTTTTACGTTCCCGGGAAAAGGATACACTTTGCCCGTGAGAATAATGCAACTTATAGAATATAGCACATCTTTTTTGATTTTCAATACTTTATCCACCGGTAGCCCGATGATATTTTGAAAATTCTTCAAAAACGGTATGCCGGATCGTATTTTCGGTTGTCCTGTGACAGAAATCCGAAACGTTTGCCGTCCACGCCGTTGACGTTTCCGGAATGGGCATTTTGTTGAGTTTCCCCGTGTCCGTCAACGAAAGAAGCGTTGCAGTTGCCCGCATGGCGGAAAGAGGCTGTTCCGACGGAACGCAGATCGTAATCCTGCACCGCGCGTATGACAGGTGCGCGCAGGTGGGCTGAGAGTTCCTCTTTGCCGGAAGAAAGATATCCCCCGTCGGCAAAAGTTGCCGTTTTTGACGGTGTGCGGACCTGCGTGGTTTTCATGCCCCGGTAGGTTCCGCCGTAACTTAATTCCGCCCCCAGAAACTCATTGTATCCGTATCCTGCAACGGAACTGCCCGCGTAACTTTGATTGAAAAGTCCCGGTACGGAGGGACAGAGAAAGGATTTTGTCTGATTTTTACTTTTGCCTGAAAGCCCCCTCAGCAGAATTCCCTCTCCGGTAACGCCCTGTCCTGAATAAGTTTTGTCTTCATTCACATCCCAGCGGTCGCCGTCGGGATTGCTTGCCGTGCAGAACCAGTCGTTTGAATTGAGCGTGTACTGCTGAAGAAACATTCCCAGCTGGCGTATATTTCCCAGACAGTCGGAGCTTTTTCCTCTTTCTCTTGCCTTTTGCAGCGCAGGCAGCAGCATTCCTGCAAGAATTGCAATTATTGCAATTACAACAAGCAGTTCAATCAGCGTGAACGGTGTCCGGGTGCGATATGTGACAGTTTGATTTGACATGGTTGACTTTTGCGGTTTGGTTACTTTATATAATATAGTATAGTGCGCCGCTTTTGTCAAAGATTGTGTCACAGAAAATGCCCCGCTGTGACAGGATGGCGCACTTGAAGTGTGACACTTTGTCGCACCCGGGCGTGAAAATAAGCCTGTTTGCCCGCATTTTGCCGCTTTTTTCAGATTGGCACACTCATTGCTGTAATAAGGGCAAACAGAAATAATCCAAAAATAAAATATCCAAAAAAAGGAGAAAACACTATGGCGAAGATTCTCGGAATCGACCTCGGAACCACCAACAGCTGTATGGCGGTTATGGATAACGGCGAATACAAAATCATTCCCAACGCGGAAGGTAACCGTACCACGCCGTCTATCGTTGCATTCACCAAATCCGGTGAACGTCTTGTCGGACAGACCGCAAAACGTCAGGCGGTGACCAATCCCCAGAACACCATCTTTTCAATCAAACGTCTCATGGGACGCAAATACGCTGAAGTCATCCGCGAGCGTGAACTTGTTCCCTATGAAATCACCGAAGCTCCCAACGGCGACGCGCACGTCAAAGTCGGCGATCACGTCTATTCCCCGCCGGAAATCTCTGCGATGATCCTCCAGAAGCTCAAAGCTGATGCCGAAGCCTATCTCGGAGAAAAAATCTCCCAGGCGGTCATCACCGTTCCCGCTTACTTCAACGACAGCCAGCGTCAGGCAACCAAGGATGCCGGAAAAATCGCCGGACTTGAAGTTCTGCGTATCATCAACGAACCCACCGCAGCGGCTCTTGCCTACGGTCTTGATAAAAAGACTGAAGAAGTTGTCGCAGTCTACGACCTGGGCGGCGGTACCTTTGATATTTCCACCCTCGAAATCGGCGACGGCGTGTTTGAAGTGAAAGCCACCAACGGTGATACCCACCTCGGCGGCGATGACTTTGACCTGGTCATCATCAATCACCTTGCCGATATGTTCCAGAAAGAAAACGGCGTCGATCTGCGCAAGGATGCCCAGGCTCTCCAGCGTCTGAAAGAGGCTGCCGAAAAAGCCAAATGCGAACTTTCAAGCAGTATGTCCAGCGACATCAACCTGCCGTTCATCACCATGAATCAGACCGGTCCGCTGCACTTGAATATCACCATGACCAGAGCTGAACTTGAGCGTCTCTGCGATCCGCTGCTTGAACGCACCAAGATCCCCTGCAGCAACTGTATGCGTGATGCTGATGTCAGTGCCTCCGGTATCAAGGAAGTCATCCTCGTCGGCGGTATGACCCGTATGCCCAAGGTGCAGGAAACTGCCCGCGATATTTTCGGCAAAGAACCGCACAAGGGTGTCAACCCTGACGAAGTTGTTGCAGCCGGTGCCGCCATTCAGGGCGGTGTGCTCGGCGGCGAAGTCAATGACGTTCTGCTGCTGGATGTCACTCCGCTTTCTCTGGGTATTGAAACCATGGGCGGTGTCATGACCCGTCTGATCCCCCGCAACACCACCATTCCGACCAAGAAGAGCGAAATCTTCAGTACCGCTGCCGACAATCAGCCCGCTGTGGATGTCCGTGTCCTGCAGGGTGAACGTGAATTTGCCAAAGACAACAAGAGTCTGGGACTTTTCAAACTTGACGGTATTGCTCCGGCTCCCCGCGGCGTGCCGCAGATTGAAGTGACCTTTGATATTGACGCCAACGGTATTCTCCATGTGACCGCCAAGGATCTGGGAACCGGCAAGGAACAGCAGATTACCATCACTGCCTCCAGCGGTCTTTCTGATGCCGAAATCGAACGCATGGTCAACGAGGCCAAAGCGCACGAAGAAGAAGACAAGGCTGCCAAAGACAAGGTTGAAACCAAGAACCACGCTGACTCCATGGTCTACCAGCTTGAAAAGCAGATCAAGGAACACGGCGACAAGGTTCCCGCCGATGTCAAGTCCCAGCTTGAAGGCAAGCTTGCTTCTCTCAAAGAAGCCATTGCTGCTGACGATACCGAAGGCATGAAAGCCAAGATGAAAGATCTTGAAGAATCAGCTATGAAAATGGGTGAAGCCATCTACGCTGCCCAGCAGGCTCAGCAGGGTGCCGGTGCTCCGCCGCCGCCGAATGCCGGAGCTTCTGCCAAAGCTGAAAGCGCAAACAATGACGGTGTCGTTGACGCCGAGGTCGTGGATTGATCCGCGACCTCACCTTAAAAGGTGTGGGTGTAACCGGCACAATAAAAAAGTGCATTTAAAAAATAAGGAGAAAAAACTATGTCCAACAGCAACATCAAACCGCTTGGCGATCGCGTTCTGCTCGAACTCTGCGAGAACACCGAAGTCATGAAGGGTGGAATCCTCATTCCGGACTCCGCCAAGGAAAAACCCCAGGAATACCGTGTTGTCGCTCTCGGCACCGGCAAGAATGATGACAACGGCAACAAGATCCCGTTCGATGTCAAAGAAGGTGATATTGTTCTCACCAGCCGTTACGGCGGAACCGAAGTCAAGGTCGGCGACAAGGAATACAAAGTCGTCAATCAGGATGATATCCTCGCCATTGTCGGTTAATTCAATATTTTAATTCTAAGGAAATATTTATCATGGCAAAACAACTTGTTTTTTCTGATGAAGCCCGTCGCGGCATTCTCGAAGGTGTGACATTGCTTTCCAAGGCTGTCAAAGCCACTCTCGGACCCAAGGGACGCAACGTCGTTCTGGACAAAAAATTCGGCGCTCCCCAGATCACCAAGGACGGTGTCTCTGTCGCCAAAGAAATTGAACTGGCCTGCCCCTATGCCAACATGGGTGCCCAGATGGTCAAAGAAGTCGCCAGCAAGACCAATGATGTCGCCGGTGACGGTACCACCACTGCAACTGTTCTGGCTGAAGCCATCTACCGCGAAGGTCTCAAGAACGTCACCGCCGGCAGCAACCCCATGGAACTCAAACGCGGCATTGAGAAAGCCGTTGAAACTGTGGTGAAAGAACTTGCTTCCATCGCCACCGGTGTCAGCGACAAAGTCGCCCAGGTTGCCACCATCTCCGCCAACGGAGACACCACCATCGGTAACATCATTGCCGAAGCCATGGCCAAAGTCGGTCAGGAAGGCACCATCACCGTTGAAGAAGCCAAGACTCTGGAAACCACTCTGGATGTCGTTGAAGGTATGCAGTTCGACAAGGGATATCTCTCTCCCTATTTCGTCACCAACGCCGACTCCATGGAAGCTGTTCTGGAAGACTGCTATATCCTCATCCACGAAAAGAAAATCAGCAATCTCAACGATATGCTGCCGCTTCTGCAGTCCGTTGCCAAGGCGAACAAACCCTTCCTGATCATCGCTGAAGATGTCGAAGGTGAAGCTCTTGCCACTTTAGTCATCAACAAAATGCGCGGCATCCTCAATGTCTGTGCCGTCAAGGCTCCGGGCTTCGGCGACCGCCGCAAAGCCATGCTGCAGGATATCGCCATTCTGACCGGCGGAACCTGCATCACCGAAGATCTCGGACTCAAACTTGAAAACGTCACTCTGGAACAGCTCGGACAGGCCAAGCGCATCACCGTTGACAAAGAAAGCACCACTATCGTTGAAGGCAAAGGCACTGAAGAAGCCATCATGGGACGCGTTGCCCAGATCCGCCGCGAGATCGAAGAGACCTCCAGCGATTACGATCGTGAAAAACTTCAGGAACGTCTTGCCAAGCTGGCAGGCGGTGTTGCCGTCATCAGCGTCGGTGCCGCCACTGAAGTTGAAATGAAAGAAAAGAAAGACCGCGTTGACGATGCTCTGCACGCCACCCGCGCCGCCGTTGAAGAAGGTATCGTCCCCGGAGGCGGTGTCGCTCTCGTCCGCGCTGCCGCTGCTCTCAACGGACTGGAACTTACCGGTGATGAAGCTGTCGGTGCCGACATCATCCGCCGCGCTGTTGAAGAACCCCTGCGTCAGCTTGCCATCAACGGCGGCTACGAAGGCGGTGTGGTTGTTGAAAACGTCAAGAACGGTGAAGGCAACTTCGGATTCAACGTCGCCACCGGCGAATATGTTGATATGATCAAGACCGGTATTCTGGATCCTGCGAAAGTGACCCGTTCCGCTCTGCAGAACGCCGCCTCCATCGCCGGACTGCTCCTGACCACCGAGTGCCTGATCACCGATATCAAGGAAGAAAAAGACGCTGCCCCCGCCGCTGCCGGTATGGGCGGAATGGGAGGCATGGGCGGCATGATGTAATTCATGCAAGCCGGGATTGCTTAACCCAAATAAAAAAAGACAGCCGCAAACTTTCGGGTTTGCGGCTGTTTTGTTTCGGCGTCTTGAAAACCTGGCAAGTTTTCCGTAAGAAGTTGTGCTGCTGTTACTTGCCCTTTGCGGCTTTGTAAATATCTTCTGCAATTTTGACAAGTTCCTGATGAACTTCGACAAAATATTTTTCACGCTGACAGGGCAGGGGACCCAGGGCGGAAACTTCTGCTGTTAAAGCTGTAAAGCCGTCAAAAAGCTGTTGACTTTTTTCCGGATCGTCAGTGATGGGTTCGTGATAATCTCCGCAGGCAAGGTACAGTTGTGCGACTTTATCGCAATAAGAAATCACCTTGTCGGATTTAGCCCCGAAAAGTTTATCAAACAGTTCTTTGCGGATTTTCTGCGGATCGTTGTCACTTTTGTTCCAGAGGATTCTTGCCGCACCGTACAACTGCAGTCCCGTGGGCTTATCCCAGGAGCAGTGACACTGGCAGTTGACCATGCCCTCGAATTTGTGCCGGTCGTAATCTGCCAGATGTGCCGCAAGAAGAGTAAGATCATAGGTCATGAAATATCTGTCCGGTCCCTTGGCAAGCGTGTTGTAGGTGAAAAGCAAAGTTTTGATTTCATCACCGACAACTTTTCTCCAGCCGAGATACGGCACAAACTGGTCATAATTGATCAGACGTTTGCCGTTTGCAACATCGTGGGTGCGGTTGTGGCGGTAGTCCGGATTCCAGTCCGGCAGACGGCAGCAGGAATCATCCAGTTTGTGGAAATAACAGTGCCGCCAGACGGCAAGATTGATGATGACATTATCCAGACCTTCAAGATAATTGCGCGTGGGCGGTTCAAGCGTTTCAAAATAAACAAGCGCTTCAAGCAGCATACCGGGAAGTTCCTCTTTGGCACGCAGAGCGACACGGCGGAAAATATCCAGATACATATCGCTGAAAGGTTGCTTTATGCACTCTTCGCATTGGCACTTGTTGTCGTAACCGTCACCCATCCAGATAGCGGCAATATCAATTTCGTCTTTGTGTTTTTTCAGATAAGAGATGATATGATCGGCGTAAATTTCGCGCACCTCTTCACGGCAGATACAGATTTGGAACCAGGTGCTGACGGCAACTTCAGCCTGTTTGTTGACTTTTCCTTTGGCTTTGAGTTCAGCCCGGGCTTCATCGGGGGTAAGACCGTGATTTTTGCCGTAATGTTCAGGCACGCCGTAATTCCAGCCGTGTCCGGCGCGTTCAATGATAAGACCGTGACGGCGGGCTTCGTCAACCATGGTTTTCTGTTTGAGGGCGATGCTTTTGCGTTCTTCCCAGCTTTTGCCTTTGAGAGCATGTTCAACGTGCTGTAAAGGATGTTCTCCGTCAATAACAGAATACTCATCTCCCGGACGGTCATCGTCGTAACCCTCCATGAAAAAGAGGTTGTACTTGTTCTTTGCCATATAGCTTATCAAGTCATATCCCTCCTGAAGATTATCTGCATCAGGACGGGCGGCGATACCTCTGAAAGTGCGGGAGGCAGTTTCTTTTATATGAAATCCGTCAAGAGTAAACTCGGGATTTTCGGGAATGATTTCTCCCTCTTTACCGGGATAGAGAAAATCAAATCCTGCTTTTTTGAGATACTCGTAAACACCGAAAAGCACGCTGCGGGGATTGCTGCCTGAAATGAAAAGTTTTCCCTCTCTGCTTTCAAGGGAAAAGGAATCCTGCCATTTATCGGTGTTTTCATTGCAGAGCAGGATGTCTGCATTTTTTTCTTCTGAAGTCTTTTCAAAAGAACCTTTGCCGTATTTGATAAGTTCGTCTGCGGCAAGAATCAAAACCGGATTGTTTCCGGCATAAATCTTATACATCATATTTTCCTGTCTATAAATTTAAGAAAAACTCAAGTTTCCCGGACAGATAACTCTTTCCCTTTACAAATACTCCGCCTTTATCAGAAAATAAAGGGGGAGTCATCCACCGGTTCGGGTTCTTCAGACTCGACCCAGTTGATTCCGGCAAAGAGCAGGTGTTTGAAAAAGTCGTTATCGCAAGCTGCTGTATCGTGTCCCAGAGCCAGATAATAAACTTTTCCGAGACCCCAGTTTTTTGTCCAGACGACGGGCCAGAGTCTGCCGTTGAAAGAAGCGTGAGCGGCGACGTTCACGCGGGAGTCGTAACGGTTGAGGAATTGTTCATCGGTGACTTTGCATTCGTGAACAGCCCAGTTTTTCCAGTCTTCGGGGGGCGTTACGCTGTCAAAATATTTCATGGCAGGGTGCTTCATATCGACCGTCACGAAATATTCCCGGTAGGGCGGATGTTTACGGAAACGTCCGCCGAGCATTGCTTCATATTCGGGACAATCTCTGAATGCCGTTGCCGCGCAGTGGACGGCGATGAATTTACCCTTTTCGGCACACCATGAAAGCAGATCAGTTTTCTGTTCAAAAGTCAGGTGATCTTTTGTCCAGTAAAACACGATGATATCGTACTGATCAATCACGCCCCGACGCAGTTTTTCAAGGTCATTGATGGCGATTTCAACTTCGTATTCCTGAAGTTCAGAAAGGTGTTTGGCAATGACTTTTGAGCAGCCCTCGTAATCGTGAAATTCTCCGCCGCCCATGATCAAAATCTTTTTCATATGATGAAATCCTCTCTTCCCGGGAGCATGTTGACGGCTTCAACGGTTTTATTCAACCGGGCGGATTCGGTGATCAATTCCACGCAGCGGATGGCGTTGCGGGCTTCTTCGGGGGTGACCAGAAGCGGTGCGCCCTCTGCCCAGGATTCATAGAAGAAATCATAATAGGCTTTGCCCAGATTTCCGGCAAATTCCGGACGGGTGAAGTCGGGTTCGGCAATATCAAAATAACAATTGGTTTTGTCTGTCACCTGTTCGGGAGAAGGAATGTGGTTCATGTCGCAGATACCGACAGTATCCTTTGTTCCGCAGACTTTGAAACGGAAATATCCTCTGAAGGGATATGGGTCTTCATTGGCACGTTTTGCCGGAGCAGGGGAGAGTGACAGCATGATAACGGGTCCCTCTTCGAATCTGAGAAGCGCACCGCCGTAACCGCAGCTTGACAGCGGTTCGTCGGGATGGACGGTAAATCCCGTAACCTCTTTGAGGGGGGAACGGTTGACCGCCAATGCCTGATCGACCATGTGGACAGCGTAATTGCTGAAGTCGATTTTGTCGTACCAGGAACGGGGAGAGGTGATTTCAACACATCTGATTTCTCCGGCGTGTCCCTGATGCATGACTTCAAGCGCACAGCGCAGGGCGAGGCTTGCCCGCAGGTTGTGATTGACGGTGAAGAGAACTTTTTTTTCTTTTGCCTTGGCAATTAAGGTATCACACTGTTCGACCGAATAGGTCATGGGTTTTTCAAGGATAACGTTTTTTCCGGCTTCAAGCAGACGCATGGTTGTTTCAAAATGGGTATCAACCGGCTTGGTGGCAACGACGATTACATCGGTCTGAGAGTCGGAAATCAACTCATTCATGGAGTTGAAAACGTGATATTTTTCTCCGGCAGCGAGAGCTGCACTTTCAGGGAAAACATCATAAAATCCTCTGATTGAAAATCTGTCCTGACGTTTTTCCAATTCGGGAATGTGGTAGTTGCGGACCCAATTTCCTGATCCGCAAAAACTGATATTGCACTTTTTCATTTTTGAAAAGCTTTCTGTTTCTGAACTTTGTTTGTCAACATATTTTCAAACAGCTTTCTGCCGTTTTTGACTGCTCTGATTTTGCCTTTGAGTCCGGTGTTGTCAAACAGCACGGTATAAACGGTGTTGTCGCGCGAAGTAAAAGAGACACCTTCAAAGGAACCCTCTTTCACATATTGCGACTTGACCATGGCAGGAGTATCTTTCTTTGCTCCGACCTGAATCAAGTTGAGATAACGCACTTTGGTAACGGGCTTTTCAGGCGTGATTTCCATGCGCCAGTTGCCGAAAAGCGGGGCTTTTTTGCCTTTGAAACGCTTGGCATATTCCGCCTGACGGGTCTTGCCCAGCGGATAATTTTTGCCGTCAACCCAGAATTCTTTGCCCGGACCGCCGACTTTGGTGCGGTTGAACTTTGCGGGGAGCAGGGTTTTGCAGAAAAGTCTGCCCTGTTCTTCATCAAAACTGAAGATGTCTCCGGATTCAACCGGTTCATTCTGACTGTGGAGCAGCCAGGTGATCTTCTGCTCAGGTTTGACCGTTTCAACGGTGTCGCAGATGACGAAGTAATCCGGACGGATATAGACGAATTGACGGAGCATCTTTTTGCATTTGCCGGGATGATAACAGGCAGTCGAATCGCCGCAGATATAGGTGTAAAGATCGTTTGTTTCAAAGGCGCGGACAATTCCCCCTGTCGTCTTGCGCATACCGCCGTGATTGGCAACGGCGTATTTGGGATGGGGCCAGCCGGGGAACTTTTCACCTTCCATGCGAATGGTGATTACGTTGTGGGCGATACTTGCGGAATAATAGTTGTTGTCATGCCAGCAGTCATCCAGCCAGTCTTTGTAGCCCGAGGCGGTGCGTGTTCCGGAGTCCAGAGCCAGAAAACCGCCTTTATAAATCACAAAATGGTTTTCATCCGGCTGCTTGTGCGAGGCACTTCTGCTGCCGCAGGTGAACATGGCAAAGGTGTCAAATCTGCTTCTGCCGCTGTACATGTAGGTTTGTCCGAGATTAGGAAAGAAGAAGGCTTTGGGCATATTGGCAAAGAAATTTTTATCTTCTTTGTATTGAGAGGCTTTCGTGTACCGGTACTGGAACGGCAGCCAGGGGGGATAGCCGCTGAAGGACCATGAACCGGATTTCATCACATAATCGTCACTTTTGAAATCAGGCTGGGCGGCAATGAAGGAATCAACCAGTTTTGCCGCCGGATGACGGTTGAAAAAGCGGCGGTAAAGTCCCAGATAACGGATGTTCATTTTCAGTTTGTTATCTGTATGCCAGGAGCCGCCGGTACCGTGTTCAAGAGCCAAGCCGTCCAAGCCGGGAAATGTTGCGTAAAAGAGCCAGTGCGGCAGCAGACCGTTTGAGGGAAAATCCATGGCGATATTGTGTCCGGTGACTGCTTTGAAAGTCAGATAAAAGAACCATTCCGCAACCGGAGCGTCGCCGAAAGCGTAGCCGGGAGTACTGTTGTGGGCGCCGCCGATCTCTCCTGCCATGCCTGCACGGAAAGCGAGCATTTTCAGATTTTCATTGAGTCCGGTTTTGAGCAGCAATTCTGCCTGACGGTCATCGACCCCTGCGCCGCGCAGTGCAAGAGCAATGTAGAATTTCATCATGGGAGTTCCGTAAAAACTGTTGTTCCAGGGACTTGTTCCTTCACCTTTATTCTGGAGTCCGGATTTGATGATCTTCATTCTGTCCTGTGCGGCAACGGCGTGGCGGAGCAGATTTTTCCCGATTTCTTTGCGGTCACTTTCTGACATGGTGTCGTAGAGCCAGTCGTAGGCGGCAAAGGCTTCAACGCGGGTGAAACTTGTCCAGTCGATGGGCTGCATATTGGCATAGCGTTCATTGTACCAGACAGCGGCTTTTTTCAGCAGTTTCAGGGATTTCTGACGGTACTTTTCTTTGCCGGTCAATTTCCACGCAAAAGCGGCGCGGAATGCGGTCGGACCGAATTTATCCCGTCCGTAGAAATGTTTTTCGTATGCTTTTTCAGTTATTTCTTCAGGATAGGCGTCGATTTTGCTCAACAGCCGTTCAAATCCGGCTCTCAAAAGTTTGTCGCCGGATAATTGACGGCGCATGTTTTCAAACTCTTCTGCGTTGAAAAACAGCCGGGGGCGGACGGGATTCTGCGGTATCTGCTTGTAATATTTGTCAAAATAAGGACTTTTTTCTTCCTGTGCCGCCGCTTTTTTGGGAGCCGGTGCTTTGCGGAGAGGGAGCAGCTCCACTTTGCCGTTGACCTTTTCAAGAACGATATCTTTGAACTCCACACCGGGCGTTGCCTGAATACAGATGCGGGCGGTTTTTGTTCCCTTCCACCACTTGTGCAGAACGGCGCCGTGCGGTGCAATGCCGCTGATTTGCCCGCTGAAACTCTGCCATTTATCCGGGGTGATTTTTCTGTACATGCAGACAAAGAAAGTCCGTCCCGGACCGTGGGCGTGCTGACGGATACGCGTGCCTGCCGGAAAAGCGTTCCAGGAGGGATTTTTCAGCGTGATTTTCCAGATATCTTTCTGTTTTTCTATTTTTACGATATTGGGGGAGTGTGTGCCGTTGGGCAGGTCTTGCAAATTATCTTTGATACCGAAAGTCACCACGCCCGCGCGGGTTTTGGTGTTCCATTTTGAGGCATCTCTGACATAGATAAATTTGTCTTTTTTTGCAAGGTCTTTGGCAAGAACAGTTTCAGTTCCCCTGAAAACATTGACGGACGGAGAACCGATAACTCTGCCTTTGGCATCATAAGCCTCAGCACCGAAAAACAGCAGTTTGTTCTGCGGCGCGGTTCCGTTTGAACGGAACTTTCCGCTTAACCTGTAAACGGCACCGGGGTCAACTTTGAATTCATAAACGCTCAAAACACGCATTTTGCCGACGGTGAATACGCCGTCTTTTCCCGGAGAAATATGTTTCCACCCTCCGTTTTTCTCAGGAACGAAATTTTGTGCAGCAAGTCCGCAGCACAAAAGGGTTGAAATAAAAAGGAAAAATTGTTTTTTCATGATTTTCAGCTCTCTCAATTCTTGGGTTTGGTATAGTTGCCGCCGACACCGCCGGTACTGAATCCGGTAAAGAAAGTCTGCTCGTGTCCGGTCTTGTAGGCATAAACCGTGGTGCGTTCTTTGTGTTCAGCATAGGTCAACTGTTTGAGAGACCCGTCAGCAAAACAAGTGTTGGCAGACCCCTGGATGCCGGGCATATCCGGCAAATCTGCGCATTTATCGATCATCATATTGCGGGGATCTCCGGCGCCGTGCGGGAATCCGAGTTTTTTAAGATAATCTGCCGCAGCAGCATCTTTGCCTGCGCCGTCGGCAAACAGAAACGCCTTGCTCGGCTGGTGTACCTGGGACATTTTATGGACAAAGTAGTTACCGCCGGTTTTACCTGTTTTCCACAGATAGCCCGTCAGAAAATAGTTGGTGGTGTAAGTTGATAGTCTGAATGTTGTTGTACCGTGATAATGAACGGAACCGAGAGTCGGACACTCAAAATCCGCTGAAGTCCGCGGCGTTCTGGGTTCCCATCTGACACCGTAACGGGCGCCCTGTCCGGCAAAGGAGGCAAGACGGCTCATCCAGTATTGACGGTAATAGTCATCATCTGCGCTGGAAGGACGCTCAATCATTCCCGGCACGATCCAGTCTTTATTGTCCCCTGAATACATACTTGAAGCAAGTCCGATATTTTTCAGTTTGCTCTGACAGCTTGAGGAACGTCCGCGTTCTCTTGCCTTGTTCAATGCAGGCATCAACATCGCCGCCAATATTGCAATAATGGCAATCACAACCAGCAGTTCGATCAGCGTGAAGCTGTACAGCTTCACCTGTCCGCGGACAGGTGAAAAAGAATTTGTTTCGTTTTCCGGCATTTGTTTTGATTTCAACAGCATAATAGATGTCTCCTTGTTTTTGGGAAAAAAAACTTTGTATACCACTTTGTATTCTTTTTATATTATAGTCATCCATACAGTAAAATGCAAGAGTAAAATGCGAAAAAACAGAAAAATTTCGCCGTTTGAAGTTGTTTTCAATCTCCTGAAATGATTTCAGCTTGAAATACTTCTGAAATAACGGGGGCCCTGTCTTTTAAAATCAGCTGCTGTCTTAAAGCATTGAGCATTCTTTCGCCGATCATCTGCAGCGGCATTTTGATATAACTGATGCCGGGCCAGTCCAGAAGCAGCTGGCTCAAATCGTCAAACACCATGACCTTCATGTCTGCGGGAAACGATATTTTAAGGGTGTTCGCCGCGTGAAGAACTGCCGGATAGATCGGAGCAAGTGCTACAAAAAGCGCATCAATATCGGCGTTTGAAAGATATTCAAGAGCCGCCTGATAACGGTCTCCGCTGTAGAAAAATCCGGTTTGTCCGGGTTGCAGCGGCAGCTCATGCTTGCGGAGAGCTTCACAATAGCCACGGTAACGCGCTTCGGCGCTGGAGCCGGGGATATCGGGGGAACAACCGAAGAAACCGATTTTGCGGCAGCCCCGGTGAATCAGATAAGTTACGCCTTTTTCGGCTTCAGCGGCATTGTCAACGCCGATGAAACTGACTCTTGAATTGATTTTGCGGTTGAAGCCAACGGCGGGCAGAAGACCTTTGGCAATTTTGCGGTACAGTTCCGAATCCTCGGACAGCTGTCCGGAAAAAAGCAAACCGTCCAAATCCTCAGCGTAAAGCTGACAGTTGCCGCTTGAAAAAGTTTTGACATGGATGTTGCGCCGTTCAGCCTCGCGGAGGATACCTTCCATGACATAACTGTAAAAGTTGTTGTCGGTAATGGATTTGAAAAAGTTGACGCCGACGGTGAACGGTGGATCTTTGACCTGATCTCCGAGTGTCAAATTAACAAAAGTTCCTTTTCCGGGAAAGCGGACGATCACCCCCTCTTTTTCCAATCCGCTCAGAGCGCGGCGGATGGTGGTGCGCGAAACATTGAATTCTTCTGCCAGACGTGCTTCGGTAAATATTTTATCTCCGGGATTAAGTTCTCCTGAAGCAATCTTGTGTTCAAACAGTTCACGCAGCTGTTTGTAGACGGGCGTGTTTTCGTTATCTTTGACCGATCTGGACATGTGTCTGCCTTTTCAAATAGAAGTTTTCAAATCCTTTTTTGCCTGTACAAATAATATAATCTTGCGTTGACGGAATTGCAAATAGCTGAAACACTTTTGGACAGAATGAATAAAAAAACTCCCGGGCGGAATATGCCGGGAGTTTTGAGACCGGGGAAAATCAGTTTGCGTTCCGGACCTTATCAAGGTAAAAATGTTCGGCGTTCAAACGCGCGATTTTGAGGAAATCTTCATCAGAAAGGTCTTCTATCTCAAGCAGCATTCCCATCGTGCAGCGGGGATCGATCCAGTACATATCCGTACCGAACATCAGGCGGTCTGCGCCGATTTCTGAAATGGCGTGGCGGATATGTCCGTTGAAGAAAAGGTCTCCTGAAAAATCCCCCATACATTGAGGATACTTCTTGATCATTTCAACTGCGGCGGGGAAACCGTTGGGACGTCCCCCCGTGTGTCCGAAAACGAACCGCACTTCAGGGTATTTTTTCAGATGACACTCAAAACGCTCAGGGACGGCGTGTTTCTGAACAGGATTGTAGTCAGATATTCCCCAACTGTGCGTCATAATCGGTTTTCCGCATTTTGCCGCAATTTTGAAAGCGGCATCATACAGCGGAGAGTCGGCATCCGTTTTGTGCTCGGCAGGGTGGATTTTTATACCGATACAGCAGGGATCGGGCAGACTTTTTTCCAGATTTTCCAGACATTTTTCAGGAAAACGCGGATTAAATCCTTCAAAAAAGAGCATACGTCCTTTGGATTCTTCGCAGCAGGGACGGAAAAGGTATCCCGGGGAAACTGAAGCATTTATATTGGTTTCACTCGGCGTGAAGAAAAATTCGGTCAAACCGAAAAAGTCCAGTTTTTCCTGCCACAGTTCCCATTTTGCCGCAGAGCCGGGAGACGGGAAACGCGCAGGTGTATCTTCTTCAATCGTGTGTCCGTGTGCATCAATAAAAAGTTTGGGGATTTTGATTTCCGGCAGTTCTTCAGGAATGACCGGCTCTTCTCCGAGGAGACGGCGGAAGTTGTTTCCGGCAATGGCACAGCGCGTTTCCCAGTCAAAACGACCGAGGACGACCTGAGCCAGTGCCTCTCCGGGAGAAAGGAAAGGATACATACTGCCGTAGAGAAGTTTGTCTTTGCAGCCGGCATCAATCAGACGTTCAAGGGCGAAAATGTTGCAGAAATTGCCCGTTGAAAGATAGAGATTGGGAATTTCCTGCAAAAGACTTGTGATGGCGGCAATGTGATAAAGAAGTTTTTTATCTCCCGAAGCAATGATGAAATTCACATCGGGTTCCGCTGCTGCCATGGCGGCAATTTCTTCAAAAGAGTGTTCCGTCTGTATTACCAGACGGGGATTACCCTCTGTGCATGACAGTTTTTTGTACGCTGTCGGCGGTTCGGACGGAATGTCACTCCAGGAAGGCTGAAGATCTGTAATGTAACAATCCAGAAAAGGAAGCCTTTTCTGCATCTCTGAATAAAGACGACGGAATTCTTTTAAACTTGCAAGCATATCAATCCTCCGTGAAATAAAAAAAAAGTTGATTGGTTCTTTCATAATATACCCTTGTGTTTTGATTATTTCAAGCAAAATAAGGGCTTTGAGATATTGTAAAATGAACTTAAAAATCAAAAAAATGGAGAAAAGGGGTTGCATTTTGACGATTTCAGGAGTATATTCCCGAAAAGGATATCAACTTTTTATGAGGATATAAAAATGCAGAATAACTTGCCCCGTCCCAAAGTCGCTTATATCGGATTGTCTCTTGAACTTTATCTGTCAACCAGCGGTCCGGAACTTCTCACCTGGCAGAGGGCCTTTGACAACTGGAGCAGAAAACTGTCGGCTTTTGCTGATATCTGCTGCAGAAAAATTGTGTTTACGCCATCGGATGTTGCTGAAGTTGAAGCGCTTATTTCAGGAAAAGATATTGATATCATCGTACTGTCTGCTGTTTCTTATACGCCGAGCATGCTGATTGTTCCCTTTCTTAAAAAACTGGGGCTGCCTGTTGTCATCTGGAGTACGCAGGACAGCGCCGTTATCAGCGAAAAATATGAGCCGGTCGATCTGACACGCAATCACACCGTTCAAGGCATCCACGATATCACCAATGTCCTGTTCCAATCCGGAATCAAATACAATATCGTTACCGGACATTGGGAGGATGAAAAGACTCTTCAGCGCCTGAATGACACTCTGCGCGTTGTCCGTGCGGCACAGGCGGCGAAAAAAATCAGAGTTCTGGCGCTTGGCGGTGCTTTTGAGGGAATGGGGGATTTTGATTACGACCCTGAAAATCTGAAAAATGCCTGGGGACCTGAGGCTGTTGCGCTTTCTCCCGGGGAATTTTTAAGCGTACTTCCGTTGATAAATGAAGATGAAATTGAAGCTCAAAGACTCAAAGATCTTGATTTCTTTGAAGTCATGCCCGATCTTTCAGTTGAAGTTCACCGCGAGGCGATCCGCCGCAAATTTGCGGTAAAAAAACTGCTTGAAGAAAACAATGCCAATGCCTTTACCATGAACTTTCTCAATCTGCAGGCTCCCTCTTTCGGACAGCTGCCGTTTTATGCCATCAATACGCTGATGGCAGAGGGTATCGGTTATGCCGGAGAGGGAGACGTTCTCCGCGCCGCCGCCATGCGGCAGTTGGCGGAACTTACGGGAGAAGCCAATTTTTCTGAGATTTATACCGTGGATTTCAAGCGTGATCTCTTTTTTATGTCGCACATGCAGGAGTGCAGTATCGGCATTGCCCGGCGCGACCGCAAAGTCCGTTTGAAAAATATGCCGTTCTGGGTCAATAAGACCAACTATGCGGGAATGTTCTTTACCGCTGAACCGGGGGATTACACACTTGTCTGCATAACTCCCGCCCCGGGCGGAACATTCAAGATGGTTGCGTTTACGGGAACAGTTCCGGATCTGCCGGTGCTTGAAACATATAACCGTGCTTATTGGCTTTTCCGTCCGCAGAGACCTGTTGAAGAAATTCTGGATGATTACAGCCTTGCCGGCGGCGCACACCACCTGTCAGCCGTTCCCGGACACAGGATGGCTGAACTTAAAGCACTTGCTGATTGTCTCGGCTTTCAGTTTGAAAACATTGATTCCGGCAGATGATGCCGGAATAACGCCCTGTCAGCGGGCGACGATCACGCTGCAGCCGCACTGATCCAGACGTTCATCAGAAACATCTGTAACAAGGGTATCGATTTCCTGCGGCGTAAAGGTCAGGAAGGGAGAGGTGTGGCCGATTTTTCTGTTGTCGCACAGCAGAACCAGTTTGGCAGAGTTCTGCCGGATCGTTCTGCTGATGGCGGCAGATTCCTGATCAAGAGAGAATGCGCCGTGTCCGGGCTGAAAAGCGTCACAGCTCATGAAAGCCATATCGCAGTAAAACTGTCTGAATGTATCTATGGAGACAGTTCCGTAAAAATCCAGGTTGCTGACTCTGAAACGCCCGCCGACAAGAATGATTTCAATGTCGGGATTTCCGCCCAGGGTTTCAATAACCGCCAGAGCGGATGTGACGATCCGCAGGGGACCCTTATTTTTGAGGGCAGAAGCAAAATTCATGCAGGTCGTGCCGCTGTCAACGGCAATGGTCATACCGGGGGTCACCAGTTCTGCCGCGGCATTGGCAATGCGTTTCTTTTCATCACACTGCAGCGACTCCCGCTGTTCAAAAGTGCGGGCAACCAGGGATTTTTTATCAACGGCACGGATTCCGCCGAAGGTACGGACAATCAGTTTTTCCTGTTCCAGACGCAGCAGATCCCGGCGGACAGTTGCGATTGCAACGCCGGTCAACGTCACCAGATCCGATACTTTGAGTTCCTGCTCTTTCTGCAGACAGTCAAGAATCATCTGTTTTCGAAGTGAAAAACCGCACCCCATTGTTTTTTCTCCCTGTTACTTGCTCAAAATCTTCTTTTATACTATAGCATGATTTTGCATTTTTGCAACTTTACAAAAGGTGCGGTTCTGTATACGGGCAGAAAAAAGTTGATGTTTGACTGAACTTCTGAATATCTCTTAACAAAATACGCCGCTTTTTTTGAAGGCTCTGTTCCCTATACGGGTAGATAATTACCCGTAGGGTATTGTTTTACTTTATAAAATACTTCGCTTTTCTTGAAAAGGGTTGGGGTTTGGGGAAGGGGAAAACTTCTTTTCTCGTGAAAAGAAGTTTTCCCCTTCCCCAAGAACCATCTACCCTTATCGGGAACAGCGCGGTTATTTGCAGTAGGAGCGGCCGCCGTCGACTAAAATGCTTTGGGCGGTGATGTAGCCTGCCTGATCTGACAGCAGAAAGATTGCGGCATTTGAAATATCCTCAACCTGTCCGAGCCGTCCGAGCGGGACCTCTTTTTCGCCGAGAGTTTTGCGCTTGCCGGGGTCGGGATGACGCTGACAGAGCAGATCTGTTTCAATCAGAGAGGGGTGAACGATGTTGCAGCGTATTTTGTCTTTGGCAAAATATTTTGTGACAGCCCGGTTGAGACCTTCAAGTCCGGCTTTGGCGGCAACATAATCTGCCCGTCCGCCGCCGCCGGAAGTGATCGCCGCCGAACCGATCAGGACGATTGCGCCGCCGCCGGAACCTTTCATCATCTGCACAGTTTCGCGCACCGCCAGAAAAGCACCGTTGAGGTTGATGTCAACAACGCGTTTCCACTCCTGATAACTGATATCGCAGAAATCTCTGGGAGAGGTGAATCCGGCATTGTAAACAAGTCCGTCAATGCGTCCCCATTTCTGCCGGAGTTCATTAAAAAGTTCAAGAGTTCCCTGTTCATCGGTACTGTCAACTTTAAAGGAGAGAAATTCTCTGCCGGAAGAAGCCAGTTCCTTTGAAAGTTCTTCAGTTGCTTTTTCTCCGCTGCTGCTGAAATAGGTCCACGCAACAACGGCTCCTGACGCGGCGCAGTCACGGACGATCTGAGCGCCGATACCGCGGGCGCCGCCTATAATGAGGATTTTTTTTCCGGCAAGAGAGATGTTCATCCGAACACCTCTTTGACGGAAGCTTCAAATTTCCCGATCACTTCATCGGCTTCGGTTTGATTGATGATCATGGGCGGTTTGACTTTAAGCACGTTTTTGCGGACACCGCCGGTACCGAGGATCAGACCGTTTTTGAATCCGACGGTACGGACACGGGTGGCTTCTTCAGTCAGCGGATTGAGTTTCTCATCGGCAAACTCAACGCCGATATGCATACCGACCTGACGGATATCGCCGATCTGCGGATATTTTTCCTGGATTTTTCTCAATCCGGCTGCGAGGTATGCACCCATTTCTCTGCCGTTGGCAAGAACGCCGTTGTCAAACATTTCAAGCTGTTTGGCGGCGCACGCCATGGAAAGAGTCGGGTTGGCAAAGGTGTGCAGTTCTTCACTGTCAGGCGCAAAGCCCTCAAGTTTGTCGTGAATGATGATCGCAGCAAGCGGAAGTCCCGCACCGACGGATTTACCCAGACAGATGATATCCGGAGTCACGCCGAAATAATTTGCGGCAAAGGTTTCTCCGATACGTCCGAAAGTCTGGATCTCATCAAAGATGAGCAATGTTTCAAATTCATCGCACAGCGCGCGCAGTTCCTGCAAGTAACGCTTGGGCAGGATCAGCTGTCCGGCACTTGCCTGAACAGGTTCAACGATGACACCTGCGGGTTTTCCTGCAATGCCGCGCTGGAAGATTTCACGGGTCATTTTAAGACAGATATCAATGTATTCCTCAGTATCCACGCCCAGCGGATTGCGGTAGGTCACGGGGTTGGGGATACGGATGAAGGAACGGGTCAGCGGCAGAAAACGGCTGCCTCCGAAAAATTTACCGGTGGATTTGGTGGAAATCCAGGATGCGCCCATGGAACCGAGCGTTGAGCCGTGATAACTGTCAAAGAGCGTCACGAAATCACGGGAGGGCTGAACATTTTTGAACGCAATCTTCATTGCCGCTTCAATTGCAGGACCGCCGCCGACGGTGAAAGAGACTCTGTTCATGCCTTCGGGGGCTCTGCGGGCAAGTTCCCGGGCAAGATAAAAACGCATCTTGTTGTCAAAGCCCTGATGGATGTGGGTCATGCTTGTTGAGTGTTCGCGGATGATACGGTTGATTTCATCGTTGCAGTAACCCAGCAGCAGTGCCCAGCTCTGACTGGTGCAGTCAATATAATCTTTGCCGTGGATATCCCACACGCGCACGCCTTTGCCGTGATCCAGAACCGGACCTCCGCGGGTTCCCCCGCCCAGAGTCAGATGTGCCGCGCACTCTTCCAGTTCCTTGGGATTCATGCCGTAAATTTTTTCAAGCAGTTTGTCCATAATCAGAAAAATCCTTTTTTTAGAGATTTATAGTGTTTTTGTTTCATTTCTTATTAAATATAACATCATAAAATGATTTTTTCAAGCAACTGTGCATTTATTAATCTTTTTTTGTGATTTATTTGTTCATTTTATTCCCAGTAAGCGCTTAAAGTTGCCTGCGAGGATGAGTTTTCTTTCATCTTCAGAGAGATTTTCGGTCATCACGCTGTAAAGGAACATGCCGGCGCTGCATGTGGGCATATCTGAACCGAAAATGATTTTTTCCACACCGCAGCAGTCGATGGCATATCGGATCATGTTCCAGCGGAAGGGACCGTGAGCGGATATATCAATATGAAGACGCGGAGAGGTTTTGACATATTCAAAGCGCGGTTTGGCATTGGCAGGTTCTCCGGGATGAGCCAGAATGATGTTCAATCCGGGGGCATTTTCAAGCATGGCATCTGCTTCAGCGGGGGTGCCGCCGTGGAGATTGACAGTCATGCCGAGTTTGCCCGCCTCTTTAAAAATGGTGAGCATGCCGGGAGAATCAAATGCGCCGGTATCCATGATGTAGGGGACAAGTTCACCGATGTAACGGATCTCTTCATTCTGATACATTTTATGCAGAAGTTCGCATGATTCCTGCGGAAACGCACCGTGAACGTGGATACCCGGAATGTAACAGGGATATTTGTCACGGATTTTCAACGCATCTTCATTAACGGAAATGACATCTTTGAAATCAGAAATTTTCTTTTTGACAAGCGGCGCCCCGGCATAGCGGCCGATGCCGACTTTGTGCATTTCAAAGTCAAACTCTTCCATTGTTTCGGGTTTGCCGTATGGACCGATACAGCCCATTTTAAAATCCAGAAAGGGATGAGTGTGGGCGTCAATGATTTCGTAGTCAAGGGGATTTGCAATCATTTTTTTACCTGTTGGTTTGATGATAAGACCAGCAATATGCGGTCCATAAAAAACGCATTTTCCTGTTTCGATTCCGGCGAATAAGCCGGACCGCAGAATTTAAGCGAGACATAAATATCATAAGTATTTTCTTTGCCCTGCCGGTAGACGGGCGAGAGATCGTGCTGCATAGCCCAGGTCCAATGAAGCCAGAGAAGTGTTTGCGGCGTTGCGGTAAAACGTCCGAGGTGATAAAGGTGATATTTTTCATCCTTTTTGACGGGCTTGCTGAATTTCAGCAGATCTTTTTTGAGAAAACGGCTGCGGATGCCGCATTCAAATCTTCTGGCGTGAGCATTTTTGAGAGGATGTTTTCCGAGTTTCAGGGCTTTTCCTGTGCAGGAATCTTTGTCATCAACGAGTTTTAAACTGTATTTGACAAGTTCGGGCAGAACTCTGAATTTCTCTGAAGTGATTTCAATGACACGGCGTTTATCCATTCCGTCGGGCAGGGGATACTTTGCACCGAATTTCAGGTCGGCAAACTCTGCCAGTCTGGTTCGGATGGTCCGGAGTTCAGCACGGCTGATTTTATTTTCTCCGTGCCAGTAACGTATACTGCGGGGCCAGTTTTCCGTCAGGCGGTTCAGGACAGCCTGACGCGGCGGCAGATTTTTTTCAGGAGACCAGTTGTCGCGCAGGGCAAGCCGGGCGCAGTCAAGCGGAATCCGCTCAAAAGCAATATGCAGAAGCAGATTTTTATCTGTTCCGGCAAGTTTTTCAGCCTCCGCAAGAAAACGCTCTGAATTACGGAAAAAATCCCGATCTGCATAATTGAGCTGCTCCACTCCGCGGACGCTTAAATTTGCATGTTCTTTCTGGCGGGTGCAGATATAATCATACAGTTTCCGCATGGTTTTTGCCGCAGGACCGTAATATCCGTTGAAAAATTTATCCAGCAGAGCATCGGGCTGCTGAGAAATATCCCGCTGCATCTGATAACCCACATAAACCCGCAGGGGATGAAATGAAGCAGTGTCCGGAAATTCACACTCAGAAAAGATGTAATCTGCTCCGTGTTTCTTGTAGAACTGCAGATTTTTACAGATGGTTTCCACATTGACGATACAGGCATTGGAGTAATAACGTCCGAAATTCACCCAATAGTTCCAGATATGAATGGTTCCGAGACGGCTCCATTTCTGAATCATTTCTTTCACCTGTTTGTTGGCAGGATGTTCAATGGACAGCATTGTTTGGGTCCGTCCGCCCAGCAGCGTGTCAATGGGAGACATCCGGACATATACATTTTTCAGCGGCTTTATACCGACAGGCGGTTTTTCGGTAAAGAGATAGGCGGATGTCTGGATTTTGATATCAGGATAGATTTTGGCTGCTTCTTTTGCAACATGATTGACAAAATCCAGCATGGCTCCTGAGTGCGCTCCGTATTTTTTTGTGAGAGCAGTACAGCCTTTGCAGACACAATAGCCGTTTGCTGTATCGTTGATTGAAAGATTGTAAAAGGCGGGGAAACTGCCGGGATTTTCTTTTCTGTCCCGGGCGATGTAACCTTTAAGCTGTTCTGAAAATCTTTTACGGGCCCCGGAATCAGAAAAACAAACGTGTCCCGGACCGTAAAAGCCAACAGGACGCAGACGTTTACCGCTCTTATCCAGACTTAAAGATTTTTCAACGCCCTCACGGGGCCACTCCCTGATGTAGTAGTAGAGTGTATTAAGAGGTGCGGGACGCCCGAACACCGTATCAATTCCCCGGACTGCTTTTTCTTTTTCAGAGATATTTTCCTGCCAGAAAACATTTTCGCGCATACGGCTGCGGAAATTGAGATTCTGCTCAAAAAACTGACCGCCCCGGGTGCTTGCATTCAGCACAAAGATTCCCCGTCTGGAAAAAGAGGGCGTAAAACGCAGACTGATTTTTTCCGGCAGAGGAAGTTCTTTGTATTGCGGAATGATTGTAGTCTGCCAGTCCAGCCAGCTGACGGATACAAAACGCTCAAGAAATTCATATACGCCGTAAAGCGTTCCCCGGGGGGCACCGCCGCAGATGAGCAAATGCTCGCCGAGTTTTTTTATTAAAGATTCCTCTTTTCCGTATTTTGCTGTATCAACTCCTGAACTGCGGGCAAAAAGGGTGCTGCCGACATAAATTTTTCTGCCGGAAACATTCTCCGTTTCGCGGCAGATTTTAATGGAACGCTTCAGGGATTTTTCAAGGAACACCTGAAGTTCTTCTGCCGCATACATCGTGGACGGTTCTGCTTTTTCAGGGACGATAATCGTCCATGCCGCAACTTGCAGACACTGCAGGATAATCAGAAAAATGACAGCAAATTTTTGCATTTTTTACTTTCCTGTTACCTTGAACGCACCTCAAGATCATCAAAATAAATGTATCCTTTGGAGTTTCTGGCACCGCGCAGGCGGATTCTCAGATAACCGGTTTTATGCGGATACGCCTGAAGACGGCAGGTTAGAACCCAACCGTTTTCGCTCCTGTTTCCGGCAGCTTGTGCATAATAAATCAGGTTGGTTCCGAAAGTATCCGGTTCGGGGCACCATTCCACGCTGATGTAAGGATATGCTTCCGGAGAAACTTTTTCACAGCGGAAACGCACTTTGAACAGCAAATCTTTCGGATTATCAATTTTAATAACGTGTTCCAGACCGACTTCGCTGGTGCGGGGATGCATGGTCAGACGGCATGCCATTCCCATTTTTCCGGCGGGAACGATTTCTGCTTTGTTGATACTCTGACGATGCTGCCACATATACCAGCCTTTGCGGCTTTCGGGGGTTTCAAAATCCGTTTTGTAAATGACTTTGTTAAAAACTGATTCCGGCATTTTTTTAAACTTTTCGGTATTCATCTGGTATTCCAGCTGTCCCTTGCGGGCAAGGAACCCTTCGCGCAGATACTCCGCCCGTTTTTTATGGTCGGCAAGAGCGCACATCTTATCCAGATAGGCTTTGCAGCGTTCAAGCATGGCAGGCTCAATGGCACTGACGTAAGAGTTGTCGTTCCATTGCAGATAAATTTTGTAATTATGATTTGTGAACCATTTGGTTTTCCATGCTTTGTTCATCCAGAAATTTTCCAGTTCCTCAAAATATTTTTTGAGATAGGGGGCGGCTTTTCTGCCGACGGCGCAGATATACCACTCTTCCAGCAGTTGATCCACATCAAGTTCAGGATTCCAAAGAAGTTTGAATGCAATATAAGGAGAAGGGCCGTCGCAGCGCATCTTGCCCAATTCTGTGCCGTCAATGGTGAAATATTCGGCGAACATGTGACGGACGCCCTGCTTGTATCCGGTCTTGATGATTTCAGCCGTCAGATGCGGATAAATGCGGGGCAGAACATAACGGTTGTTGTAAAAGTAATCATACCACATCATTTCAGATGAAATGCGGCTCCATTTTTCATTGCGTTTGAGATAGAATGCTTTACGGGCGGGATCGACCCAGCTGAAACGGTCATAAGTCAAGCCCGGAATCAATGCCGGATGCAGTTTGATACCCTCCGGCGCATCCTGGCAACTGCTGTAAGCGAGGAATCCCATTTTCGCATGGGGATACTTTTGAACGACTTTTTCTGCGACTTTGTTGTAAAAGGTGACAAAATATTTTGAGAGGTCCGGGCGTCCGGAACTGTTTTTTCTTTCGGCAGGAGGATACAATTTGCGGCAATTTTCACATTCACAATAGCCGTTGCCGTCGGTGACGCCCAGAGGGTAACAGATCAGTTCCGGATTTTTTTCAAAAGCCCGGCAGACGATTTTTACAGCTTCATCCACGATACCGGGAGCGGTCAGGCAAGGCTGCCAGTGAACGTGGGAGTTTGCCGGCGGAATATAGCGTTTGCCATCCAGAACAGGATAAAAATCAGGATGGGTTTTTCCGTAAATCTTTGAGGAAAACATATTGCTCAAATTATGATGGCAGTTGACTCTGTACGGTTCAACGCCGCGCAAAAGGGCTGCCCAGTCCTGATAGACTTTGCGGGTGTGGTGAAGTCTGCCGTTGGTGATACAGCGGGTCAGATATTTGGGAAAGTCGTAAAGTTTTTTTGCCGGGATGACGATATCTTTCTTTTTCGGCAGATATTCTCCGTGGGGACCGGCATAGAGAAAACGCACACCGAGGAAACGTTCACAGAAATCGGCGGCGGCATAACGGATACCCCATTTGCCTCCGGCAGTAATTGCCATGACATTCTTTTGGGGGAACGTGTAAGAAAATCCTTCAATATCCAGTTTGCCCTTTTCTATTTTTAAGATGATTTTCGGGGCGGATTTTGTGTTTTTGATATCTGCTCCGGAAACCAGTTTGATATATTTTCTGATTGTTTCCGCAGCCGCACGGCAGTCAGCATTTGCGGCAGGTTCTATGCCGGCAACAGCTTTACCGTTTTTGACAACGGTAAAACCGGAAGCGTGAAACGCCAGTGAAATACTGCATACAAACAGTACGAGGAATTTTTTCATTCTCACTTTCTCCTTATTCTATTTCAACGTGATAAAATTTTAAGATCATCAAAATAAATGAATCCCCTGCTGCTGCGGGTTCCCCGCAGTCTTATGCGCAGATATCCTGTTTTGCCCGGATAAGCGGGCAGACGGCATTTTAAGACCCATCCGTTTCTACTGTGATTTCCGGCGGCATGTGTGTAATACACGCTTGCTCCGCCGCGGCCTTCAGCATCCTGACACCACTCTGCGCTGATGTAGGGATAGGCGTTATTATCCGTGTTTTCACAGCGGAAACGCACTTTTATAAGCAAATCTTCGGGATTGTCAATTTTTATGATTCTTTCAAGAGCGATTTCATTGCCCTTGGGTAGAAGTGTCAGGCGGCAGGCTCTGCCCTGTCCTTTGACGGGAACGATTTCTGCTTTGTCATTACTGGGACGGTATTTCCAGACCCGCCAGCCTTTTTCGCTGTCCGGCATATCAAAATTACAGGTGTAGATTTCCCTGTTGAAAGCGGATTCCGGATAATCTTTGATTTTTCCGGAATTCAAATGATACAAAATCTGAACACGGCGTTTGAGGAAACCGGCTCTTAAATAAGCGGCTCTTTCTTTGTGATTGCTGAGTTCACACATTTTATCCAGATATTGAGTACAGCGGTCAAGCATATTTTTATCAAGCAAATCCATATAACGTTTGTCGTTCCATTGCAGATAAATTTTATAATTGTGACTTGAGAACCATTTGGTTTTCCATGCTTTGGTCATCCAGAAGTTTTCCAGTTCTTCAAAATATTTTTTGAGATAGGGGGCGGCCTTTCTTCCGACAGCGCAGACATACCACTCATCCAGCAGCAAATCTGCCTTGAGGGCGGGATTCCAAAGCAGTTTATAATACAAATATGCCGTCGGACCGTCACACCACATTTTTCCGAGTTCAGATCCGTCAATGGTATAATATTCTGCGTCAAAGTGACGGACTCCTGTTGCATAACCGGTTTTGATGATATCCTCAATCAGATGAGGATAAATGCGCGGCAGAACATAGGTGTTGTTGTAAAAATAATCATACCAGGCAACTTCTGAACTGACTGCCGCCCATTTTTTATGGAGAAGCATATTATTTTTGCGGCGTTGAGGACTTATCCAGTTGTAACGGTCGTAAGTCAAGCCCGGAATCAGTGCCGGATGAAGTTTCATACCCTCCGGGGGATCCTGGCAGAAATTGTAGGCACCGAAACCGAATTTTGCATGAGGGTATTTTTTCACCACCTGTTCGGCAACTTTGTTGTAAAAGGATATCAGATATCTTGAACGGTCCGGTTGTCCGGCACTGTTGATTTTCTCAGGCTGCGGATAAAACTTGCGGCAGTTGGTACACTCGCAGAACCCCGCACCATCGGTTGCGGCAAGGGAGTAACAGATAAGTTCCTGATCTTTTTCAAACGCTTTGCAAACAATTCTGACCGTCTCTTCAAGAATCCCCGGAGCCGTCAGGCAGGGCTGCCAGTGAACCTCTGTTCCCGGACGCGGAATATAACGTTTGCCGTTGTGCAGAGGATAAAATTCCGGATGTGTCTTGCCGTATTTTCCGGAGTCGAACATCTTGTGGATATTGTGGTGATAATTGACTCTGAAAATGGGAACACCGCGTAAAAGGACAGTCCAATCCTGATAGCGTTTCCGGGATGGGTGGATTCTGCCGTTTGTCAGATAACGGCTCAGAAAAACCGGTGCGTCAGTGAAATTTTTTACCGGCACGGAGATATTTTTCTTTTGCGGCAGATATTCTCCGTATGGACCGGCATAGAGAAAACGCACGCCGAGGAACCGTTCGCAGAAATCGGCGGCGGCATAACGGATACCCCATTTGCCTCCGGCAGTGATCACCATGACGTTTTTTTGTGGAAACGTATAAGAAAATCCCTCAATATCCAGTTTGCCTTTTTCTATTTTCAAAACGATTTTCGGAGCGGCTCCTGTGTCGGAAAGTTCTGCTCCGGAAACCAGTTTGACGTACTTTTTGATAACTTCTGCCGCTTCTTTGCAAAAAGGATGCTCTGTTGCAATCTCTATTCCGGCTGCAGCTTTGCCGTTCCGGACAAGCGGAAAGTCTGCCGCAGCAAGAGATACAGCCGCAAAAAACAGAATTAAAAAGAGATATTTCATTTGTTTTTCTCACCAGGGTCTGGGCAGAAGTTCTCTATTATTCATGTGCTGACGGGCTTCTACATGACCATCAGCAAACAGGAACGGTGTCTGCAGATTGTGGGAAGCATAACCGCCGAAATAGTTATCCATGCAGGCTTGAGTAAAACAAATATGAGCAGCGTGATTATCCATGCTGACATTATTTATTGCAGACTTTTTCCAGGTATCGCCGATAACAGGATAAGAGGAAAGAGGTCTCTGGCGGAGACGTGAAAGCTTTCCGACAAATTCGCCGTTGTGATAATGGACATCGTTGCCGCAGGCGTTTTTCTGTTTGCTGCAGTAGTCACCCAGGAATGCATTATAACCGTAAGACACTGCCGCTTTTATGCTCTGATGCCTTGAATAGCCGTTTTGCCGCAGAAATCCGTACTGATCCTGTGCCAGAGGACAGACCAGATGATTGATCAGGGACTTGTTTTTACTTTCGTGCCAGCGGATATCTGAATAAACCGGAAATCCCGAAGTCTGAGTATAAATCAATCCGAAATACCAGTCAGCGATCGATTCCTGTCTGTAAGGCGCAATAATGGGCAGTACATTGCCGTCATTTCCATCCATATAAAACTGCCAGTAAGTTCCCAGACTTTTCATCTGATTGGTACAGCCTGTGGATTTTGCTTTATCGCGTGCCTTTGACAATGCCGGCATCAGCATCGCTGCAAGTATTGCGATAATGGCAATAACGACCAAAAGTTCAATGAGCGTAAAATAACCGGAAAAAGTACGACGGGACAAACAGATTTGCGGTGAACGTTTTTTCATTGTCAACTCCTTTTTTTAAATGTGACCAAAAATTAAACTGATTCGACTCCGTTTATTTTTTTCTCAGACGGACTGGTCCGATCAAGCCGGAACGCAGACTGTTCTTTTCAAAGGAACGCTGCAGCGGCATGTAGAAGGAATAGGGGAAAGTCTTGCTCCAGTATTCCTGAACTGCCGGTGCATTGACAGCATTGGCAAGTGTGTTGCTGACGGTAACTTCCAGATGATTCACGCCGCAACGCAGCGCATCTTTGACGGAGAAGATAAAGTCGCCCAGAATACAGCTGCCCAGATCTTTGCCGTTGAGACGGACTTGCGCACCGTAACAGACTTCTCCCAGATCAATAAAGCCGATTTCAGAAGTGTCCTGCACGCGGAATGTGGTGGTGTAAACAGCCTTTCCGCTGAAGTCATCTCCGAGAATATTGCGCCAGTCACCCAATTTTGCGGGAACTGCCGGAGTATCGCAGACAAGTGTTTCGTATTCGTGCAGACCGGGGAAGGTTTTTTGCAGAGGACGCAGCTTCCAGTTTTTGTCCAGAACTTTGATTGTATCTCCCGGTTGTGCCGGAGCTGTTCCTGTAACAGGAGAATTACCGGTAACAAAGTACAGCGATTCACCGGGTTTGAAAGTCCATTCAAAGGAGCCGGACTGATTTTCAACGGCGTAAAATTCTCCGGTCGCAGGATCGGCGGCGGCAACGGGGGCATTTTCGCCCAAAGTCAGGCGGATTTTGATTTCGCGGGGAGAGGTGTTGAATATGAAGTAGCCGAATTCACCGTTTCCGAGGTCCCGTTTGGTCACGCGCAGGGCTTTTTCAGGATGATCCAATTTAACAAGCGGAGAGAGGGCTGCGGGATCTTCTCCGTCAAAGACCGGAAATCCTGCGGCGCGCAAGGCGGCAATCTTTTTCTCTGCTTCTGCGCTGAAAAGGCATTTGCCGGGCAGAACCAGACGGCTGTACTTCATTTTTCCAGCAATCAGCTTGCCGCCTTTGAGTTTTGCTTCAACCAGCATACGGTCATCAATATAGTCAAAATCACATTGACCTTCAAGCAGCGTGTCAGCTGTTTTCTGGGCGCGGTAGACGGCGTATTCATTGGTTATGCCGCCCAGCAGAAAAGCGCGTTCATCAAAATAGACAGCCGTATCAATGACCGGTTTTCCCTGAACCATCAGGGAACTCATGCGGGCGACGTAATTGTGGAATTCTCCGAAATATTCCCACAGAGGACTTGTCGGACCGAAACTCACGTGCGACATATTTCCGTCTTTGTTTGCTTGAGAAATACTGCTGAAAACATAGGTGTTGATACCGCAGACAAGCGTATAGTCGATCAGATACTTCATGTCTTTGGGTTTCTGTCCTGAACCGTAGATTGCGAACAATTCACCCAGCACCTGTTTATTGCCGTTCTGGTGTGCGGCGGAAGAGGCAAGTTTCGGGAAGGGGTGCAGCCGTTCACCGGGATAAAGCTGGTGCCAGATCATATCCACGCCGGGGAAATCCAGCGCACGGAGTGAACGCAGGATATTGCCGAATCCGCAGGCATTGTAGCCATGCCACTGATCTTCTCCGCCGAAGTGTCCGCCTGAGAGCAGGTTGTTTTCTTTGCACCACTTCTGAACAACGTTCAAATAGCGTTCAACGAATAAATCAGCAAGAACGTCCCGGTAATCAAGGAGAATTTCAGCAATTCTGCTGCCCGGCATGGGGGAAGCGGTCAGAAGATCGTAAACATGCGGCATCAAATCATAACCTTTGCGCCGTTTGAATTCCTCCGGCAAATCATCTGTCCAGGAGAGTTTTCCCGGAAGACCGTTGAGGTATGCCGGTTCGTCGGTGAAGGCAAAGAGAATGTTTTTGCCGAATTTTGTACGCATATATTTAGCGTAGGATTCATGTGTCAACTCAATGAATTTTTCGGTCACACCGGGAACGAGGACGTCCGGAACGACGGCACAGCGCTCAGGGTGTCCCTCTGTTTTGACGATACGGACATTTCCGTTTTCATCCAGCTCGGCGTAACTTCTTGAAAATTTTTCAGGATTGCTTGCCCAGACCTGTCCGCAGGCACTGCCGGAGGGCCAGCCGCCCTCATCATAAAGATACCAGTGCAGTCCCATTTTACAGGCGGCATCAAAAACCTTTTCCATGATGGTGTGGAATTCTTCTGACAAATATGCCGGACTCATATCGGTACTCCAGCGGAACTCCCTGGGAATCGGGTGCATACAGACGGAACGCGCCCCCTTGTCTGCCATTTCTTTTAACTGCGCAATCAGAGAATCGGCGTCCATTTTTGAGTTTATACCCCAGAAATATCCGGGCGCGTACCGCACCGGCGGTTTTTTGAAGTTTTTGCAGTTCAGCATAAATGATTTTCCTTGATTTTATTTCCGCAGTATGATTACCGGGAGTTCGTTTGCAACACCTGTTTTTGTATTTCAATGTTTCCGGCAGCGGAGGCTTCTCCGGCACCGGTTGCCAGCGGGCAGGGGAGTTTGTCTGCAATCAGGCGGCACAGATAAGCACTCTTGCTGCCGCCGCCCACAAGGACTGCCCGTTTGAAGTTGTTTCCGAATTTTAAAAGCGTCTGCTGTACCCGGTATGCCGTTCCCTGCAGAAGAATGGCTGTCAGTTCAAACGGATCATGTCGTTTGCCCAGCAGAGCAAATACGGCCTCTTCCATATTGTCCGGAGAAAATAACTCCGGAGTATCCGGATCTAACCAATGGGTTATTCCGCTTTTTTCTGCGCCGGAATCCAATGCGGCAAAGCCGGGAAAGCAGCCGCGTTTTTCCCAGAGTTTCACACATTCCTGAAACGGCCACAATCCCATGCCGCCGCAGCTGCGGGCAACGCCTTTTCTGATAAGCGGCAGTTTGCGGAAATTTTCAGGGATCTCTTTTTCAGGACTCCAGGGTTCTGCCGCCATCAGCCAGGTTCCCAGAGAAAAGAGGATCTCCCCCTCCTGTACGCCGCTTCCGGCATAAGCCGCCGCCGTGTCATGTCCGGCGCCGGATACGACCGGAACGCCCGCAAGGGACGGCAGTTCAGGATGATTGATCAGTCCGATGATTTCGCAGTCCGCTTCCGGAGCAGGCAAAGGATGATTTTCAGGAAGTCCTGATATGGCAGTCAATGTGTGATTGCTCCGCATTTCTCCGCACAGATAATAGTGGACTAAATCGGCTATATGCAGAAGGCATTTGACATTTTTGAGACGTTCCGGAAATTTTTGCTCAATATACGTTAAACGCGCACTTGTTGAAACAGCCGCTCCTTTGTCGCGGTATGAAAACGGCGGTGCTGTGAGTTTGCCGGATTTATCCACCAGTCCGAAATCCTGCGCCCAGGAGTCACAGCTGACTGATAAAATCGGCGTTTTGCGGGTGTCTATTTTACGCAATCCGGTAAGAACATGCTTGAAAATCTGTTCAAAATCCCAATGAATCCCCGCTTCCAGATGAAGAACCGGAGTTTTAAAACGGTAAATTTCCGTCAATGGAAAAACATCGCCGCCGAGCATAATGCGGCCGCTTGTTGCACCCAAATCGATTGCAGCGTGTATTCCCTCAGACATATTTTCTCCGGATTAAGTTTAAATGCTGTTTAATGGAAATGTAACAGCCTTTTTTGAAAAAGTCAAGCGTTTTTTTAAGAATTTATGATTTATTTGTTGAGAAAATAGCCTTTTGTCCTTTTTTACTTGAACAAAACGCTCATTTTTTTATACACTGTGCGTGTTTTGTGCGTTGATTTATCGGTAAAAGGGACACCTGTTCGAATTTTTTGTGTTTTTTTTGCATCACTCACTTGAAATTTTCATGGAAATGATATACATTTTATCAAAGTGATATACATATCATTTGTGGAGGGACCAAGTGCAGACAACTCAAAAGACAAGAGAAAAATTGAAGCATCAGCAGGTGTATGACCAACTGGTGAATATTATTACGACACGGCACAACGTGGGTGACCGCCTGCCGTCAGAAAGAGATTTTGCGGCGGAATTAAAAGTCAATGTGCTTACTGTCCGGCGGGCATTCCGTGATTTGATTGCCGCAGATTTCGTGACGAAACGGGTCGGGTCAGGTACCTATTTGAACCGGGAAATTACCAGCAACTGGCGCGATCATGCGGTAAATCTGGTTATTGACATCAGCAGCAATGGTGCAATTCAAAAACTGTTTCAGCAATACGGAGCGTCCGTAGCAGAAAAGCATCAAAAGAAATATCGCTTTATTTACACCAATGCAGCCAATGCACGGGAATTCGTGCGTTCCTGCGTGCAGTACCAACAACCGACAATTTTCTGCGGAACTCTTCCAATTTACAGAGAATTCCGGGAGGACGTCGCCGAAGCACCGGAACTGTTTGTTTCGGCAGGAGCGTGTTACAGCGAACAGGGTATTGCTTCGGTAATCGGTTCGGATGCTGTGGGTATTGATATGCTGATGACTTATTTGCAGCAGTCCGGACATCGACGGATTGCGCTGGTTTGCTCGCGCGGGAAGAAGAATTCCGCAGCTGCGAATTCAATTCTTGCTATGCAGAAAAGTGCCTGGATGACCCGTCTGGAAAACGATTATGATCCCGAACTGTACTTCGCTGTTGATACATTTCACTATGACGGCGATCAAATTATTGCCGCCTATGAGGATGGAAAAAAAACTTTGACCCAAACTGATTTTTCTGCAGTAATCTGCGCTACCGATGAACTCATGTACGGATTTATGGCGGCTTTGCGGGAAAATGGGAAAAAAATACCTGAGGATGTATCTGTTGTTTCAATCGGCAATACCAATCTCAGCAGATTTGCCTGTCCGCCGGTCACCGGTATTGATTTGAATCTTGAAGGACATTTGGATGAGGCTTTCAAATTGCTGTTCTGTAATTTGGATAATCCGGAGAAAATGGAAATGCTGCGGGTTATAAAGCCGGTGCTTGTTGAAAGAGAATCGGTAATACAACATTGATTATTGTTCTTTTGCGCACTGATTGTGAATTTTTACTAAAAAATCATAACGATACAAAAAAATCAAAGCATGAAGACTTCCAGAAAAAGTCTTCTCGATTCCAAGATTAAATAAAGGAGATGAATGATGAGGGTAGTTTGCGGAGAGAAAAGGAAAGAATTCACACTGATTGAACTTTTAGTTGTTATTGCCATTATTGCGATTTTGGCGGCGATGCTGATGCCGGCTCTTTCTCAGGCTCGGGAAAAAGCCAAAAGCATGAGATGTCTTTCAAATCTCAAACAGATTGTTACAGCTTCAAAGATGTATGCAGATAATCATGACGGCTATTATCTTCGTGCTTCAAACAACTATTTGAACCTTACTTCTGTCTGCTGGGGCAATGTTCTTAAGCTGATGAATTATCTACCCAATAAACATGTATTCAGATGCGATTCAGGAGCTGCAGAAGCCCAAGTGGACGACAGCAGTTTTGGGATCGGTTTGAATTACAGAACTTTCGGCTTAAACGATACCAGTTACACAAAACACCGTAAAGAAACTGAAATCAGCCGTTTCAAAAACAACAGCAAGCTGGTTATGTACATGGATGTGCCCTATGCTGTGAATAAATATTGTCCCGGCTATTGTGGTCATGCACGCTCGGGTATATTTGAACTGACCGGGGGCGTCAATACAACGACCTACTATACCATAAGTATCCGTCACAGCAACAGTTCCAATGTCGCTTTTTTTGATGGTCATTGCGGTTCTCTGAGATATCCGGAAATCAATCTGAAGAAATATTGGCATCCGATCACAAGTTCCGGTGAAGTGATCGCTGAAGGTCCCAATGGTTCGTATTAAATGATAAAAACACTCTGCGGGAAAGGAATTACACCTCATGAAATATATCAAATTGATTGCAGTTTTTCTTTGTACTGCAGTTTTTTTCTCTGTTTTTTCGGAGCCTGTTGAACAACGGATAATCCTTTTTGACTCATTGCGTAAGAGTAAGACTCAAAACAAACAATCTGCGTTTTACGACAACAAATCTTTACTGGTATATACCGATAACGGACTGCTTTGCGGTAAAGGATATACCGCACCGATATTAAAGATTCCTGCGGAACGTTGGGATTGGTCAGAAGGTGCCATTGCTTTTACCCTAACTCCGATTGATTTTGAAAGTGCCTCAATGAAGAAGGAGTTTGTGTTAATGAGTTCACGCCTGGTGAATCATAATAAACCGAAACTGGGGTTCAAAACAGGCGACACCTGTATGCTGTTACGAATGCAGAGACAGGATTTGAGCAAACCTGAAGTTATGATGCTGCAGGGACAAAACGGTCGAATGTCGGACCATCGGGCCTATATCGCTATTGCAAACAGCAGCAAAGGCTTTTTTGTCAAAAACAAACCTGCCCGGATCGCAGTTGTCTGGCGCAAGGGGGATGAAGCATCCATTTACCTTAATGGCGTAAAAATCGGTTCCGGCAAGCCTTTTTATTTTCCTGGACCGGACAAACTGAGATGTGTGAATCTTCTTGCAGGCGGTGCCAAACGGGGGTGGGGTGTTCTGGACGGTACAGCCTACATGACAGACTTACTGATCGTAAAGGGACGCACTTCATTCGAGGAACTACAGTTGGTCGATTCCGGTCTGTCCGTCATCAGAGAAAAAAAAACAACACAAATGTCCGAAAAGGGGAATCAGACAGATGCTCTGCCTGTCATTTCTTTTCCCCCGCTGAAGAAGGCAGCAAAGTTAGATGGGCAATTTGATGAATATGGCTTTGTTTGCAGCGGATTTATCAGAGAAAATACTGGTTTGTTAGCGGATTTTCCTTGTTATTTTTACACTGCTGCAGATGCGAAAAATATCTATATGGGAATCAAATGTGACTGGAGTAAAAAGACCCCGTACAATCCGGTTTCTTCTGCAGCTGTCAATGACGATTCATCCCTTATTTCTTCGGGGGATATAGCCTGTTTCTTTTTTCGTAAGGTCACGCAGCCGGGAGCTAAAGGATATTCAGGAACTTATATAACGATTGCTCCCAATAATTGTGTTTATGATGCAAAGGAAGATATTGACTGGAGTCGTAACCTTTGTGTTCGCAATAAGAAATTTGATTCCGGGGTTAAGACATACAGTTCTTATAAAAACGGTATTTGGAGTATTGAAGTTGTTTTACCACGCAAACAGAACAACCTTGCCTCTGATGAATTTCAATTCTCCGCAGGAGTTCGTTTGCAAAATCAATCACTTCACCTTAAGAACCACAGATATTGGTTTGACAATGTGGATGCTTTCCTGACAGGGAGATGTATTGCAGCTCCATTGGCTTTGGCGATTGAAAAGCAAAAAACCGGCTGGAAACTGGTTACGGATGGAAATGCAGAATACAAGGTGAGCCTGGATAAAACGCAAAAAGTGACAAAAGTTACAGAAATCGTTGCAGATCAAATTGTTGGTTCAATTTCAGGATATCAGACGATTGAAAATGTTCAGAAGATATCCGGCAAGAACCTCAAACAGACGATTCCATTCCCCCCCTTGGGATTATATACCTTTTCCTATCAAGCTCAGGCTGCGGATGGCAGCATCCTTCTGTCGAGGCAGATTCCCTTTTTGCAGCGTAAGGATGTTGAATTAACTTTGCAAAACAATCCCATCGCTAAAAAACTGAAAGTCAAAGTTGAGTTTCCGGGGATTACAGTCCAAAAGGGGGAAGTGTTTACTCTGGGACTTCAGACAAAAGAAGGCCGGCAGGTTTTATCGAAATCCATTACTGTTCCGCAGGATTCTCCCTCGGAATTGGAGTTCAATTTGAATACAGGCAGTCTTGCTCTGGGAAACTATATCGTAAAAGTTTGCCGGGGAACTGTCGAGTTGGCTGAAAAGGATTATGAGGTAAAGCCATTGCCGGAATGGTATACAAAGCCGGTGGCAATGAAAGCATTGAAGGCTGATTATGCTCCAATTCCGTGGCAGGAGGGGGTAACCGTAAAAGGAGGATGCGTTTCCGTATGGGGACGTAAATTCATGTTCGGTAAAAGAGGTCTCGAAAAGATAACTTCTCAGGGAAAAACCGTTTTATATGCTCCTGTTGTTCTGCAGTATAGAAAAGACGGAAAATCGTTTCAAATCATACCTGAACTCAAGGAAATACAGCAACTTGGCAAAGGCAGAGTCTTGGTTCGCACCGAAGGTCAGGATGTAAATTTCCGCTGCAGCATACGCCATACCATTGAATTCGACGGTTTGGATATTTTGGGGTTGGAAGTCCATCCGCAAAACTTGAATTGTTCTGTCGAAAAAATGGAGTTGGTATTACCGGTTGCTGATGGATGGCAATTTCAGAATTGGTATGGTCATTGCTGTCAGGAATTCGGATATACAAAACCTCGGACATTTGATCGCCTGATCGCGCTCTGGCTGGGCAATGACGATTGCGGTCTTAATACTTTCTTTGAAAACCACAAAGGGCTGTATATTGACAGCCGCAAGCCACGCATTCGACTCGAATCAGTAAAAGGTAAAAGGGATTATCTTTACCGTCTGTCTTTGGTTAATGTCCCGGTACAGGTGAACCGTCCTGTTGTTTGGCGGCTGGGGCTGCATCCGACACCGATAAAACCGCTTTATCAGAACTGGGAAGATGAGCGTGTGGCAATGTTCAGTTACTACAGACCTCCCTTTAATTTTATCAGTCTGCACACATATGACTATGCCGCCAATTCTACGGATTTCCAGCCAAGAAATCAGAAATTAGGGCGTGATTGGGGAGAAATGGGAAAAATCCATAACCAGAAAATCTATCCATATGTGAATCCGACTTGTATCTCCAAAGAAAACATGGTCAGACCGGATGCTCCGGCATTTCTTCCCCGTATGCCTGACAAATATTTTTATAAACCGGGAGAACGTCCTCAACTTAGTGTTGGGCAAGAGTTTGGAGAAGATTGGAGTTTCCAGCCAGCCTCCGTTTACCCCGGCAATGGTTCCCGGCATAATGACAGATTTTATTGTTCTCCGGCAAGTTCCTTCAGTGACTATGCGGTCTGGATGATGGCGAATTGCTTAAAGGACGGCGGCTTTGCCGGATTCTATTATGACTTGACGACCCCAAAAGAAAACCGTGATAAAAACAGGGGATATCTGTATGAAACACTGGATGGAAAGTCAGAGGGGACCCGGGAACTTTTTGCAACCCGTGATTTTTACAAAAGGCTTTACTGTGCTTTCGCTTCCGTGAAAGGTGATAAGTATCCAACTATTTTTTCCCACGGGTATCCGATTTTGTCCGGATCTGCTTCGTTCTGGAGCCTTGTTGCTCACGGGGAAGAATTCAAACCCAGGCATCTTGGTGGCTTGGCGGATATGCTGCTTGTTGACAGGCAAATTGGTGTTCCGCTCATGAGTGCGCCCCCCTCCGGTGCAAAACGGGATTATTCAGGAGTTCTTTGGCGAATCAATTTCAGTCCATATCGTTGGGGAATACCGCAAGCGCATTTATCGCAGTACTGCTTTCTCCCCAAACAACACCGTACAGCCAAGGCAACCCGTGAAACGCTGGCTCTTTGCTTCGTCAATAACTCACTTTTTGATTCAGCCTTTATACATTGTCAGAGCGCAGAGGATTTTCATTTGCGAGTGACCATGCCATTCGGAATGGGGGGGACAGAGTTCCACGGCTATTGGAAGAACGGTATCTTGAGTAAGCCGAAGGAGATCAAAGTAAGTTACTGGAAAAAGAAAGGTTCCCGAGACTGGTTGGTCGCCGTGGCAAATTGGTCCCAAAAGGATGTAACGGCAGAGATCGTCCTCCCGCCGGAGCTTCTGAATGCGGCTTTCATCTACAATATGGAAACTGCGAATCGCACTCTCCGTCCGGAAAATGTTGCGTTGCCGTGGAAAGTCCGTATTCCTGCAATGGATCTTAAGGTTTTCCGTTTTACGGGTGCTAAATAAAGGAAAAATACAACTATGAAAATCATCACCTGCAATATCCGTTTTTCTTCTATGAAACAAGACACAGGACCTCGTTTCTGGCAAAACCGGAAAGACTGTTGTTTTTCTGCAATCGCCAAGTACGATCCTGATGTAATCTGTCTTCAGGAGTGCCACAACGAACAGTTGGCGGACTTTAAGGCGTATTTTTCCGGTCACGACTGTGTTCATGGTAATTCATTTGCTTCTGAGGAATATCCTGAAAATGCGATTTTTTACCGTCGCGAACTGTACGAAAACTGCGGTGTGGGCGCCTGGTATCTTTCAGAAACGCCCCATATTCCCGGCTCCACCAGCTGGGGAACCAAGTGTGTCCGTATGGTCAACTGGGTTCTACTGCGGGGGGCTGAAGGATTCGTACGTGTCGTAAATACCCACTTTGACCATATTTCACAGCTGGCAAGAGAGAACGCCGCCCGCATGATCAACGAAGATGCCGCCGCATGGAAAGATTCTTTTGTGCAGGTTCTCACCGGAGATCTGAATTGTGATCCGGACAATACTGCAATCCAAAGCCTGATCAATGCCGGCTGGATAGATACGATGCCTGACAAAACTCTGTATTCTCCCACTCTGCACGATTATATCGGTAAAAATTGGGATCAGGATTTAGGAATTTGTGGAAAAGGACGTATGGATTACATCTTCGTTCGCGGTATTTTGCCCCAGCGCAATGCTGAAATCGTTTACGATCACAATGATGAAATTTATCCCAGCGATCACTTCTTTGTTTATTCTGAACAAAAGGGTATCTGATTCACATCACTGTTTTAACAGAAATATTGCCACTGACTATACAAAGGAAAAGGAACTTTACATGACCATTACCGCTGCGATTCTGATTTTTATATCAGTATTCATGCATGTTGCCTGGAATATGCTTTCTAAGACGACGACTCCGTCTACGGCGTTTTATCTGATAATGAACTTCATCGGCGGCATCATTTGGCTCCCTTTCTTTCTGATGAGCAGCAGTGTGTTCACTGGACTGCCTGCTGTCTTTTACTGGCTTTGGGCAGGGAGCGTTGCATCTGAAGTCCTTTATATGTACGGACTGGCACACGGCTACAAACATGGCGATATTTCACTGATCTATCCGTTAGTCCGTGCCTTTCCGGTCGTCATGCTCGCAGTAATCACATTGATTGCCGGAATCGGGAAGCCTTTGGGCATTCCTGCTCAGATCGGTATGATCATCATCGCTGCAGGATGTGTCATTATGCCGTTTCGTTCGTTTCGGCACATTTCCTTTAAAGGATTGAATACTACCGCCTTGGTATTCATCATTTTAGGAGCTATCGGAACCACGGGGTACACGCTTTGCGACAGTCAGGCGTTAAAGCAGATTGCAGACGGGGAAAAAGTTTCAAACACCTGCACTCTCGGGTATCTTTTTCTAATTCAAATGGGACTTTCTCTCGGAGAAGTTCCTCTGGTCATTTTCGATCCTACTGAGCGCATAGCTCTGCGGAAATTCTGGGGAAAAGCTTTTTTTTATCCGGCTGCCGCCGGGGTCTTCTGTACAGGAGCTTATGCATTGATCCTCATTGCCATGCAGCATGTAAGTAATGTGAGTTTCATTCAGGCATTTCGACAACTGAGCCTTCCGCTCGGGTTCATCGCCGGAGTCTGTTTTCTACACGAAAAAAATTCAAATACGAAAACAATTGGAATGCTCCTGCTGCTTGCCGGACTTCTGATTGTCTCATTTTTCAAATGATCCTATCTCCGGCAGCTGCACAAGAGCAGAATAAAATCAATAACAACATAACAAGTTTAATTTTTTAAGAAAAAATATGACTCTGTGAATCAAAGAGTTAATCAGATAAACAACAAAGAAATATTATGAATTACCTGCAGACACTTGATTTATACCGTTCGGTTCCGTTTTATTTTTTGACGACGACAGATCCAGCAGATTACACCTCTGAAGCTGTTTATGAAGCGATGAAGCGCATGAAGGAACAGGGATTCGGCGGTATTGTTCTTTTCAATAAACCGCCTCACGGTTTTGATTGTCACACTTATTTATCGGATTATTGGTTTGAGGTGACAGGATACTTCATTGAAGCTGCCCGGAAACTGAATCTGCAACTGTGGATCAATGACGGGTTCAATTATCCGCCCGGAGATGCCGCCGGCAGAATCAAGGCTGTCAATCCGGCATTGAAACAGCACCGTTTGCGGAGCAACCCTGAGGGAAAACTTGATGTGGTTGAAGTGCCCTGGGGATTTCCCGCTTTTGAGGAGCCGGAGAGTTCTGAACTTTTTATCAAATTTGTTTACGAACAGTATTATCAGCGTTTCGCTCCTTATTTCGGCAACGGAATCACCGGCTTTTTTTCGGATGCGGATAACCGCAGAGTCAATGCCTTTGTTTTGAAAGAGCTGGATGAACGTTATTATCCGTGGAGTACGCATTTTTCTGCGTTGTTTGAAAAACGCTTCAATTACAGAATTGAGGACAACTTGAAAGCACTTTTTAACAACAGTGATGAAAAAGTTGTTCAGGATTACTGGCTGTTGGCAGGAGAACTCTATCAGCAGTGGTTTGCCAACAATTACCGCTGGTGCAAAGAGCATAATGTTCTTTATACTTTCCACTCATCTGATACAGGCCCCTTGAGATACTCCGACTGCGGCAGAAGTTCGCTTTTTTCAGAGGGAAAACCGTTGACTCTGCTGGAACACTCTGACGCGCCGGGAACAGATCATGAGATATTTGTTCTTGACGGCGGAACCCATTATGATAAACGTCTTTACGGTGCAAAAGTTTCTTATGCCGCCAAACCCGATGGAATGCTCCATCCTGAATTTTCCTCAACATTAAAAGATATCCGGGCAAAGTATGCCGGCAGTGCCGCATATCTTGGCAACAAAGACAGATGTATGTGTGAAATGTTTGCCGCGACCAACTGGGGGGCGACTTTTAATGATTTGCGGCGTATTGCCGCATGGCAGATTATGCAGGGAGTTAATTTCATTGTCCCCCATGCTGTTCACCACCGTTTTCGCGGAGTAACCAAATTTTTTGCGCCTCCGGAATTTTCTCACACGACCCTTGCAGCCGGTATCCGTCAATTTAACGACATGCTGGCACGGTATTGTCAGGCAGCTTCTGCCGGAGAGCTGATTGCGGAATATGCTGTCGTCGATCCCTCCGTCAAGGTGTGGAGCAATCATGATCCCGCACCGTTTTTTGAATTGTGCGATAAACTCAACCGCCGGAGTGACGGATATGTTATCGTTCCGGCTGGCTACAACGGTAAAATCAAAAAAATACTTGATCCGATGAAAGAGTTTCCGGTTCTGCCTGAGCCTGAAATCGTATTTTCCGGCGGCGAATTGTGCTGGATGAAACGGAAATTGGGGGATACAGAGTATCTTCTCTGCTCAAATATCTGGAGCCGTACTCCTCTTGAAGGCACGCTGAAATTTCAAAACAAAACTTATGAGATTGTGCTTGAACCCGGAGAAATTGCTGTAATCGGCGGTCCTTTTGAGTCATTCCGTTCTCCTGAAAAGCGTTCTGTTAAAAAGGTGTTTTCCGGGTCTTTCCCCGTGGTTTGGCATGAAGAACAGAAAATTTCTTTTGAAAAAGAACTTGTTTTTACGGCTCAGGATACGCTTGATGTGACTCTGCTTGTCCCGGCTGACAAATCAGCAGGCGTTCAGTTGAACGGCAGAAAACTTCCGGCAGGTAAGCCTGTCAAAGTGTTTAACGATGATTACTGTGCTTTTGAGTTTGTTTCCACTCCCGGCAAAAATACTGTTGTACTGGATGAAGCAGCGTTATTTGCCATTCCTGCAATGCTTTCAGGTAATTTTGATGTGGCGTCTGTCACCCGGAACGATTACTTTAAAAAAGTATTTTATGAATATCATTTGTCCATATATGAACCGGAAGACAGGCAGATAACTCTTTTGCCGCGCCGTAAAGAGATCGTTCTTGATTGCGGCTGGGAGCAGCAGGGGCAGCTTTTTTATTCAGGCGAGGCGGAAATAAATCTCGGAACTGTGGAGATTTCTTGCGGTGACCGGCTGGAACTGCCGGGATTCCGGGATATTGCGGAACTTTTGATTGACGGCAAGTCTGCCGGACGTTCCGGTTTGGCACCGTATGTTTTTGAATTGCCCGCAGGCTGTCATGAACTGCGTTTGCGCTGCTGGAATATGATGGCGAACCGGATGGAACGCTATGCCGCACCGTCCGGATTGACGCAGTTGCCTGAAATTACTTCTCCGGCATAATCAATTTTCGTAAAATTCCGGACTGCAAACTCATCCTGCTTGCACATCTTTATTGCAGTTTCTGTTTGTCAATGTGCGTGCTGCGCATACAAAAAAAGCGTTTTGTTCTTTTTTTCTTGAACAAAACGCTTAATTTTTTTTGTGCCGGCTGTTGTGGTTTCAGCGATTACTTATTGTAGACCCAGTGTTTGTTATAAATATCCGACCCCTCTGTTGTTGTTGCTGCACCGAGCCACTGAGCAGCATGACCATCAACGTAAGAGATGTTGGTTCCGGCACTGCCGGGTACCTGGAGATTGGATTCATAAACTCTGAGAGCACCGCCGGGATGACGGTAGGCGATACCTTTGTGCCCCTGATAACTTACAGCCAGATCGCTGCTGCTGGTGCCGTCTCCGGCTTCAAGAAGAAAGAATTTCTGAGTGGGACGTTTGACCTGAGAAACTTTTCTGCCGACAGGGTGTTTGGTTGAATTCGGAACGCCGCCCAGCGCCAAATCGTTGGAAACAGTGTAGGAAAGACCGTTGAGTCCGCCGAAAATCGTTCCCTTTCTGATGGTCGAAGTAGAAGAAGGACACACAAAGAATGGCAGTATGGAACGCTTGTCAGAATAAAACACCGGGGGATTGGAATACATCCGGGAACCGTAACCGATGTAGGGCGCAATCAAAATAAAGGGAGAACGTCCGGTCTGAGTGCCGTCTCCGCGTCCGGGCAGGTAATCGTAATCATGGGTATACATACTGACACCTTCTCCCATACCTTTGAGATTGCTCAGGCAGTTTGTTGAACGCGCTTTTTCTCTTGCCTGTTGAAGCGCAGGCATGAGCATCGCCGCAAGAATTGCGATAATGGCGATAACGACCAGAAGTTCGATCAAGGTGAAGTTTCCGGACTTCACCGCCGTGCGGGTGGGAGAAAATGTTTTCATGAGTCGATCCTTGTTTTTATGGTTTGAAGAAATAATTTCTCAAGTTTATTGAATATTTCCGAAACTGAATGATCGCCGGATCAGGGTTGAGCCTCTTCAAGGGTGAAATTGTCAAAGAAGACTTTTCCCTCTTTCAGATTGCCGCCGCTGACGATGAGCTTGATGAAAACACCTTCATCTGTGGGAGCCTTTGCCGCAACGGTCAATTTCTGCCAGTTGTAAGAACCGTCCTCTGTGACCTGAACAGATTTGTCAAGAGAGGGATCCAGCCAGCTTTTGCCTTTGGCACCCCAGGCGATTCTCAAGCTCATTCTTGCGCCGGGGAGACTGTCGGTGTTGCGGGCGTAGACCGTTGCGCGGTAAACGTGTCCGGGTTTGACCTTTGCGTTGCGCATGAAAACCATTTCTTTGTAGGAGTGTTTGAAATCCATTGCCATTGCACCGGATTTATCCACGCCGCCATCAGCACTGTAATAGAATTTGCCTTTGCTGGCAGTGCGCTGCCAGGTACTCCAGAGACCGCGTTTGTTGAAGTCGTTTTTGATGATGGTTTTGAACTTGTACTGAGCCAGTTTTTTCTGAAGTTCGCTGTTGGAAATGTATCCTTTGAGCTGGGGCAGGCGTTTTTTGAAGCTGCTGAGGAACATATTTGCACGTTCTTTTTCCACGCCTGAGGATTTGGCAACTGCGGCATTGAGTTCTTTTTCCATGGCATTGAGCATATCAACGGTAAGGCTGCCGAGATAGCCGGAGTTGCCCATATTCATATACTGCTGACCTTTTTCATCCGGATTTTTGAAGAAAGGCGTCTTGGGAACTTCTTTTTCCCAGAAGTCTGAACAGAGTTTGAAATAATTTTCAAGGTGGCCCGCAGCTTTTTTACCGACGGCATCCACGCACCAGTTGCGCAAAATCGCATAGACATCCTGCTGCGGATCCCAGAGCAGTTTCAGGATGATCGTCATCATGGGACCGGTGTGCCAGTCTCCGGGATAGGCTTCGGCATAGTAGTATTTGACATGATTTTTTGCGCCCCAGCGCAGAGCTTCAGGCGTAACATTCAAACTGATTTTGGGAATGAGAAAACGGTTGTAGGAAAGATAATCATACCAGCCGACATTGCCGCCGGTGGCTTTGTGCCAGTCGAGCGTTTCTTTCTGATCTTTTGCTTTGCGTGCGGGGTCAGACCAGTAAAGTCTTTCATAAGTCAGAAAAGGAATCAGAGAACTGTGATATTTTTTTGTTGTATCTGCAACGGTGCGGATACGTCCGTAGGCGAGGAAGCCGAAGGTTCTGCCGGGTTTCCAGCATTTTTTTGCAACCTGATCAAAACATGTCATGTAGGAGTTGACACGGTTCCTCGGATCTTTATCCACACTCAGACACCGTTCGCAGGTACAGTAACCGCTGCCGTCATTGACGCCGAAAGAAGCCGTGTAACGGCCCGGATATTTTTTGAAATAGGCTTGAATTTCCCGGGCAAAAGCATCGGCGATACCCGGCGCAGTGAAGCAATGCTGCCAGAAAATATTGTAACCTTTGGCGGGAATCATCCGTTTACCGTTCTGAATCGGGAAAAATTCCGGATTGGTCTTGCCGTATTTTTCTGAGGATACGATATGCCAGAGAGCGTGGTGGAACCAGGGATGGTTCGGCAGATGTGTGTAATCGTAGTGAAAAATTCCCTTGTGTTTGCCGCTCCAGATACGGTCGGGCTGACTGGAAAACGCAAAACTGCGTACCGCAAAAGCCGGAGTCATGGTAATTGTTTTGCTGCCTGTCTTATATTCTTTGCTTTTGGGGATGATTTCGCCGTTTTTGCCCTGATAGAGCCAGCGGACGCCCACGCAGCGTTCCAGAAATTCGCAAACACCGTGACGGACGGCAAGAGATGTTGCGCCTGAAATGACAATCTGATCTTTGGCGGGGAATTTCAGACTGAAAGTTTCAGGATCTCCTTTTTTATCTCCGGTGATCTCAAGCGTGATGGTATATTTTGCTTTGCCTTTCTGATTGAGCAGAGGTTTTTCTCCGGTACTTTTGGTCAGATATCCAGTCAGGAAATCAACAGCATCCTTCGACCACCGGTCTTTTTTTCCGTTGAACTTGATGATCGTGTGGGGTGCAGCGCAAAGAAGTGAACCCATAAGCACTGTCAGAATGATTGCCGGTAATTTTCTTCTCATATTTTTCTCCTTCAAAAACATGGTTAAAAAGAATCGTTTTTTGCTCGCTTTTTGATTAAAATAACTCATGAAAAATCGTTTTTCAAGTACTTTTTTGAGTTTTGAGTGATTTTTTGTTTGCAAAATTGTGTGATTTGTTTCTGAATCTGCTTGAAAAAAAATAAAGGACATCTATTTTTTATACATGGAATGATTTTCTGTCTCAAACGGAATAACGGGGACTGAAAATTCTGATAATTTTATTCCAAACGGGAAAAAGAAAAATGAAAACACTTGAAGAACATCTGCAATTCGCCGATGACTGCTTTACCTTTTCCATGCGTTTTGTCTGGGACCAACAGCGCCGTCATCCTGAAAAGAGCCGCAAAGAACTCATGGGACTGACACTTTTTCATTATCTGCTCCGTCAGGTTCCGACTGAACCGCCGGATAAAGATCCGCTGGAGTTTGAATTGGCAGAGTTGGCTGATAAAGTTGAAAAAATAGAGGATATGGAAGTTTTGCGCAAACCTGTTATTGACCGCGTGCGCGAGATTTACCCCAATACGCTGGGTCCCCAGAGCATTTTTGAACCGGGACGTTGTCTGCGCTATGACCGTCCGCATTATGACCTGCCCGGGAAATGGTGTGTTTTCCACATTTACAACGCCAAAGCGCCGGAGTCCATTCTCGACGACAAGGCCTATATGGCGGACAACTTCCGTTTTATCATGGATGAAGGCGAAAAGAATTTCGGCTATGACCACCTTTATACATTCACCTGGCTGAATTCTCTGCCGCAGTGGCTGGAGTTTTTTCCGCAGGAGTGGCATGACAACCGCGGTTTCCCCTATCCCGGGATCGTCGGTAATTTGGGCTGTCTCGGGCAGTTCATCAATTCCCGCGGCAATTTGAATCATAAAAACGCCGAATATCTGCTTGAAACCGGAACTTTGAAATATGCCCGCCGGGCCTCTTTCTGTTCGTTTGACGCCATGCGCAAACATCTGGAGAAAATGGGATTATGAGTTGTCTGCAAATTCTCGGAACTGCCGGCGGCAGACACGAATACGCTCATTTCGGACAACCCGGCGGTTCCGGAAATTCCTCTGCGCTGTTGAATAATTGTATTTTGTTTGATACCGGTCCGACTGTATTCAAGGCGTTGGAAATGATTCAATCTGAACGTTCCGTAAAAGAAATCCTGATGACGCATTCTCATTGGGATCACTTCAATACAGAAGTCGTTTATCAACTGGCGGAACTCAATCCTGATCTGCGCGTTTCAGCTTCTTCTGTTGTTCTGGACCAACTGGATCACCGTGTCAGAAAGCGGGAACTGAAACCGGGAATGACCTTTGAAACGCAGTCCTGCCGTATTACGGCGCTGCCTGCCAATCACGCAATCGCGGATCATCCGGAGGAAATACCACTGCATTACCTGTGTGAAACGCCTCAGGGAACGCTGCTCTATGCGCTTGACGGCGCATGGATGACCACGCTTGCCAAACGCATTATTGAAAAACATAAACTTTCAGTGATCGTCTGGGATGCGACCTGCGGTTCAGATGATGACTGGCGTATGTTTGAACACAACACGCCCGGCATGTTGATTTTAATGCGCAATGCATTGCGTGAACTGGGAGTGATTTCTTCTGAAACGCGTATGCTTCTTTCTCATCTGGCACGTTTTCAACTGTGGGATCCGGAATCTGAAAAACGCATACATTCCGAAGGTTTTGAAATTGCCTTTGACGGTATGAAAGTCGAATTTTAAAATCCCTGAAAATTCGAATCATTACCTGTTTATGTAGCATATATCTTCAGCTGCAATCTGTTTTCTCATTTATGAATATTTTTCCGGCAAATTACAGAGATTCTGTTTGTCTCGCCAAACACGGGGGGAAACTCCGATGTTACGTTTGAAAAAACGGGAAAAGACATATTCATCCGAAAAGTCCAGCAACTGAGCAATTTCTTTAAAACTGTATCCTTCGCTGATAAGAGAGAGACATTTTCCGGTAACGACACGGTCAATCAATGCTTTGGGTGACATGCCCGTCCGGGCGGAAAAATGCCGGGTGAAGTGTTCCCTGGATTCATTTCTTGCAATGGCAAGATCGCCAACCCTTGTTGCTGCTGTGCCGTATTGACGCAGATATTCCGTCAAATCATTGTATTCCCTCAATGCCAAGACATTCCAAAAATCTTCTTCGGGAAAATGCTCCTGAAGGCGTACAAGGATATTCAGTACCCTGCCGCCCAAAGTAACAGCGGCAGAATATAAGTTTTTCTGCGGTGTGTAAAAAATCCGGCTGAGAACCTCTGCTTCATTGCCGGAATCGATTTCCAATATCTGCTGACAGCTGGAAAAGAGATCTGCTCCGGGGAAAATTTCAAGATTTGCCTGTACTGAGAGAAAGCGTATATCCGGATTCAAGTGCATGTCCGCCGGATAACATGCAGGAATGAAATACATCTTTCCCGGAATCAGCGGCAAAGTCTTTTCTGCCGTTCTGATATAATTGGCTGCTCCGCCCGGATTTTCCAGCGGAAAAAACATTCTGTTGACCGGCATGGTCCGGATGCTGCTTTCTGTCGTTTTATAATATCCCATCGCAAAATGTCTGAGTATAAAACGGGCATTGTTGAAAACAGACATCAAATCCCGGCGGGTATATAAAATTTTATCCATATCACAATTTCCTGTTCCGTTCTTTGAAATTTAGCACAGGAAAAAGTCTTTGTCAATCACAAATTGCAATCTTTTTGTTGTTTTTTGCTATTTGAAAAAATTTTTTATCCGGTATATTATCAACAGTTACCGCAAAAGGAGTGTGCATTGTGGATACGACAGAAAACAAAGAAAAACTTTTTGTCCTGCTTGCCGGACAATCGAACATGGCAGGGCGGGGGATCGCAGAAAAAGATGATTTAACTGAAATTCCTGATCTGCTGGTTTTCCGTCCGGGAAACATTTTTAAAAGTGCTGTCGAACCTGTGACCCGTGACCGCAAATTCATCGGTGCTTTTTCAAGTGACGGTAAGAAAATCGAAACCGCTGACCCCTGGGATAATATTCTTCCTGAAAAAGGCGGACAGGTCGTGGGGACCGGACCGGGAAGAACCCTTGGTAAACTGCTGCTTGAAATGTATCCCGGCAAACAGATCGTGCTTCTGCCCTGTGCTGTCGGCGGCACCTCCATTTCTGCGTGGATGCCCGGCGGACATGATGATTGGGACGTTCACAATTTTCCCTACGACAATGCCGTAAAACTGGCAAAAGAGGCTCTGGAATACGGAAAAATCATTGCCGTCTGCTGGCATCAGGGTGAAAGCGATGCGCTGAAAAAAACGCCGGATTATACAGATAAACTCCGGTCTGTTGTCCGCAATTTCCGCCGTGATCTTGATTTAAAAGACGATGTTCCTTTTATCGCCGGGGATATGGCTTCTTTTTACAATCCTGAAATAGCGGATAATATTGACATTGTGGATGACGCTCTGGCTCTTCTTGCCGCTGAGGATGCCTCTTTCCGTTATGTACTGACCAAAGACTTGAAGCATAAAGGGGATCATCTGCATTACGATACTGTTTCGGCGCACGAGTTGGGCAGACGGTATTTTGAGGCGTACAGACAATTTAAAGCCAATCCCGGGATAACACCTTGTGCTGATTCTGTCTGCGGTATCGGAGAGGGACCGTTCTTTTCCCGTTGTGACAAAAAACTTTATTGGGTCAATCCCGATGGAGACAAAGAATGTCGCACGCCCGGAATCATTCTGCGCAAAGAGAGCGGCAGTTTGAGAGAAATTTCTTCGTTTTCTCCTGAATGCGGTTCTGTATCTGCCTTTTCACAACAGGCGGACGGCACATTTCTGCTCTTTGCTTCCGGCTGCCGTGTCTGGCACTGGCGTCCGGGAGAAAATGCGGAACTTTTTGCCGAGCTTGAGGGGGATAAATTTAAATTCAACGATGTAACAACCACGCCTGACGGACATGTATTTTGTACCGTTCTGCCACGCGAACTGCATCAGGGAATAGGCGAATTGTGGGATTTTGCACCCGACGGCAGTTTCAAACTGCTTGATAAATGCAGAGGGATTCCCAACGGCATGGGTTTTTCTCCTGACAGAAAGACTTTTTATTTTACGGCAACAACAGAAAAGACGATTTACCGTTATGCTTACAAAGACAATCAGATTTCTGAAAAAGAAATTTTTGTTTCCGGCATCGGGTGTGACGGGCTTGCCGTGGATACGCAGGGCGGCGTCTGGTCGGCAGGTTGGACAGAGAAAATCAGGCGGTTTGCACCCGATGGCAGTCTTGATTTTGAACTTGCATTCCCTGAAATGATCGTCAGCAGTCTTTGTTTCGGCGGAGAAGATATGCGTGATTTGTATATCACAACCGCCAATTATCCCTTTGCTGTTCAAAATTATTTCAGAAAACGCTCCGGAAATGTGTTTGTCTGGAAAAATTCCCCGTATCAGGGGCTTGAAATCCCGTTTTTTGCCGGAATAAAAAAGAAGGTGCAGAGATGATACAGGCGCGTTACGTTGACATAAAACGTTTTGCCGTTCACGACGGACCGGGAATCCGGACAACGCTTTTTCTCAAAGGTTGTCCGCTCAACTGCATCTGGTGTCACAATCCGGAAAGCCGGAAAAGCACGCCGGAACTGGCTTTTTACCGGAACAAGTGTGTCCTTTGCGGAGAGTGCGCCCGCATTTGCACCTGCCATTGTTTAAAAAACGGAACACACGAACTGGACCGCAGTTCCTGCACCGCCTGCGGTAAATGTGCAGACTCCTGTCCTGTTGATGCGTTGGAGCTTTTCGGCAAAACCATGACTTCAGATGAGGCTGTTTCCCTGCTGCTTGAGGATGAATTGTTTTATTCAGACGGCGGCGGCGTGACCTTATCCGGCGGCGAACCGCTTTTGCAAAGTGCCTTCTGTGCCGAAGTTTTCCGTCAACTCAAAGAACGGAATATTCACTGTGCGGCAGACACCTGCGGTTGTGTGCCGTGGAAGAATTTTGAAGAGGTCCTGCCGTATACGGATATGTTTCTTTATGACTTCAAATGCATAGATCCTGAACAGCACCGGAAATTGACCGGCGTTGATAATAAACTGATTCTGGAAAATCTGAAAAAACTTGATTCTTGCGGAAAAACAGTTGAAATCCGTATGCCGCTTGTGCCTGAACACAATATGAGTGAAGCGTATATTTGCGGCGCGGGGGAATTTCTTTCTTCACTTTCTTGCATTTCTGCCGTCCGTCTTCTGCCCTATCATGCCTTTGCCCGTTCAAAATTTCTTGCAATCGGCCATGCTGACACAATGCCGCATGTGGATTCTCCGTCGCAAAGTGATCTTGAAAATGCCGCAGGCATTCTGCAGTCGTACAATTTGAAAACTATTGTTTTATAAATTACAGAGGTGAAAAATGTTCAATACCTTCAATCAGGATCTGCCGTACTTGTGGCAGAAATTCCAGTCTCCGGTGTTTGACCCGTCAACCGGCATGGATCAGGAAACCGCCAAAGAAAAAATCGCAGAATTCGGTACATTGGCTCTGCCCGCTCCTGTTATCAAGGCGATGGGCTTTGAATTTCTGGCAAAAAATCTGCAGATAGAAGTTGATCCCCGTGACTTTTTTCCCTCGTTCGGATGCTGGAGCCGCCGTCCCTGTGTGATGGGAAAACTGCTGCAGGTCATCGGAAAAAAGGTGGAGACAACCCAGTGGCCGCTGGCATGTCTGGTCAATAAGACCGGCGCCAATACAATCTGGATCGACTTTGATCACTCGGTTCCTGAATGGAACGAAATCCTCAAACGCGGTTTCCCCGGACTGCTTGCAAATGCTCTTGAAGCAAAAGAAATACACCGCAAAAACGGCACTCTTGACGAAAAGAAAACAGCTTATTTTGACGGAATCGAAATTACTTACCGCGCAATTCTTTGGATGCTTGAGCGATTCATTGAACGCGCCCGCAGCCGTAATTCTGAACGTTGCGATTTTACCGCAGATGCTTTGCAGCGTCTGCATGACGGACCGCCGCAGAATTATTTTGATGTTCTGCTCATAATTTATATGTATTTTATGTTCAGTGAGATTATGGATCACATGCAGGTCCGTTCTCTCGGTAATCTGGATGCGATGCTCACCCCCTATTATGACCGTGATCTTGCGGCGGGAACTTTTACAGATTCCCAGATGCGTGAGATGTTTGACTACTTTTTCATGCAATGGGGGTCCATGAACAATTATTGGGGACAGCCGGTTTATCTCGGCGGAACACGCGCTGACGGAAGCTCTGCAATCAACCATCTTACACATCTTATTCTTGACGAAGCGGTGAAACTCAATCTGCCGACACCGAAAATCCAGATCAAAATTGCCGTTAATACGCCGGATGACTTTATTGATAAAGTGCTTGCCATGATCCGCGACAGACATCAGAGCATCGTGCTGGTGGGAGAAGAGTCTCTCCGGTATATGCTGACCTCTTACGGCGCAACTGAAGAAGATGCCAGAACCGCTTATGTTTCCGGCTGTTACGAGTTCGGGTGTCAGGGCAGGAAACATTCAAATATAACCGCGGGAGGGCATATCAATCTGCTCAAACCATTTGAACTGATTTTTAACGGCGGCAAAGATAAAGCAACGGGGGAGATTCTGGGCGTGTCTGTCCCGCCTCTCTCTGAAATAAAAAACTTTGATGACTTTTACCGGCTGTACCTTGCTGAAATTGACTGGAACATCGCCGCCAACTTTGAAATCGTCAATGAATATGAGGCTTTTCTGGATCAGATCAACCCCTCGAATGTTTTTTCTGCAACGATCCCCAAGAGTCTTGCAACCGGACGTGATGCGTTCCACAACGGTTGTGATTTCAACAACAGCTCAATGGCATTGGGCGGTCTGGGGTCGGCGGTTGATGCGTTATCTGTTGTGGAGGAACTGGTTTTCAAGAAAAAAGAAATCTCTCTTGAGGAACTTGCCTGTGCTCTGAATGCAAACTGGCAGGGATATGAAAAACTCCATGCAAAAATCAAAAATTTCAAGCGGCGTTACGGCAATGGTATCCCTGAAGTTGACCGTCTTGCGGCGATGCTTTCACGCACCTGTGCCAACAAAGTCAACAACAAACCCAATGCCCGCGGCGGTATCTGGAAGGCTTCGGCGCACCCCGCAAAACAATTTATTGCCCAGGGCGCCAAGACCGGCGCAACGCCCGACGGACGTTTTGCGGGAGAGGAATTTTCTAAAAACGCTTCTCCCGCCGTGGGTTCGGATATCAGCGGTGTGACAGCGATGATCAGATCGTTTCTTGTTCTGGATGCGGCTTCTTTCCCCGGAGATTTTCCGCTGGATGTGATGATGCACCCGAGTTCCGTCAAGGGCGCAGAGGGGCTTGTTGCATGGCGGAAACTTGTCCGCGTTTTCTTTGCCGGAAACGGAGCGGCAATCCACTTCAACATTTTTGATACAGAAGAACTCAAAGACGCACAGAAAAACCCCGATAAACACAAAGGTCTTCAAGTCCGGGTCAGCGGATGGAATGTTCATTTCAACAAAATGGATAAATCCGAACAGGATATGTATATCCGCCGGGCAGAAAGTATCATTGAATAAAAACTCTTTTTCTGATCAGCGCATAAAACGATTCTGTTTGCACGAAATGCGCATTTTTCTGCCTTGAATGGGTGGATATAAAACCGGATTCTGTTATATTATTTGACAGAACGGGTGTTTCCAACTGAAAAAAAGGGAGAAAAAATGAGCTGGATCGATTGGCTGATCATGATTGTACCGATGGTATTTGTTCTCTACATGGGATTTTATACCAGAAGGTATATCCGCAGTGTTTCTGATTACCTTGCAGCCGGACGTGTGGCAGGACGTTATGTTCTGACTGTCGGCAACGTGGCGCAGGCACTTGCAGTCGTCGGACTGATCGGTTTTGTTGAGGCGCGGTACAAGACCGGATTTGCAATGAATTTCTGGAACAATATCCTGACGCCGCTGGGAATCGTTCTGGGCTTGACGGGGTTTGTCTCCTACCGTTTCAGAGAAACAAAATCCCTGAGTCTGGGACAGTTTCTTGAAATGCGTTACAACCGCAAACTGCGTATTTTCGGTGCCGCACTGCGCTCTCTTACGGAACTGATTGCCAACTGTCTGTGTCCGGCGATCGCCGCCCGTTTCATGATCTACTATATCGGACTGCCGCCCAATGTCAATATCGCCGGACTGGAAATACCGACTTTTTTCATACTGGCGACGGTTATGGTCGTTGCGTGTGTCGTCATCTGCAACGTCGGTGGTGCGCTTTCTCTGATGGTGACAGACACCATTCAGGGATTCTTCTGTTATCCGCTTCTGCTGATTTTTACGATTTTTATTGCGGTGAAGTATTCCTGGAACGACGTTGTTGTTCCGGTGATGAGCGATCATGTTTCAGGACAGAGTTTTCTCAATCCCTATGACGTTGCCGCATTGCGTGATTTTAATATGTTTGCGCTGATCGTCACGATTTACGACAGCATTATGAACCGGGGCAACTGGGAGGGGACAAGTTCTGAAATCGCCGCCCGTTCTCCGCATGAGCAGAAAATGGCAGGTGTCATGGCAACCTGGCGCGGGATGTTCGGAGGCGTGATCTACATTCTTCTTATCATTGTTGTTCTCTGTACATTGAATCACAACAACTTTGCAGAAGAGGGAAAAATCATCCGTGATGATTTAAGTCAAAAAGTTTTGCAGGAGGTTTCAGCTGACAATCTGCCGCTTCAGAAGAAAATCAACAGCAAGATCGCTTCTTTGCCTCCCCGGGATCATATCATCGGCGGGACCCGTCCGCAGGATGCGCCGCTTTCGCACGACAAAAATCTGGATACGCCGCATTTGCAGCTTGTCCGCGACGAATTCAAAAGCGAACCCGGCGGCGCCAAGCGTTATCAGGAGTTCTTCACACTCTATCATCAGATGATGCTGCCGGTGACTCTGCGCCATGTGCTTCCGGTCGGAATGATCGGTTTGTTTGCGCTCTTTATCATGCTGATGATGCTTTCCACGGATGATTCCCGGCTGTTCAGTGCGGCACAGACCATCACGCAGGACTGTATCATTCCGTTCATGAAAAACGGTCTTTCCATGCAGACACATGTGCGTATTCTGCGGTGGGTGACGGTTTTCTGCGGGGTGTTCTGGCTGACGGGGTCTCTTTTCATGGCGCAGCTGGATTATATCAATATGTTTGTGACCATCGTCTGCTCCATGTGGATCGGAGCCGGTCCCATCATGATTTTCGGACTTTACAGCCGTTTCGGAAATACCACCGGCGCCTTTGCTTCTCTGCTGACGGGAATGGGGCTTGCTCTGCTTTTCATCACCTGTCAGAGAACGTGGGCTTCAGCGATCTATCCGTTTCTGGTCGCCAATGATCTTCATGTATCTGTCGGAAACTTTTTTGCCGCCTGTTCCGCACCGTTTGAACCGTGGATCGTCTGGCGTGTCAATCCGCACAAATTCCCGATCAACTCCTATGAGATCAACTTTATTATTATGATTTTGTGTCTCTTTGCCTACGTTGCCGGGTCTTTATTGACCTTTAAAGAGAAGTTCAATCTTGACCGGATGCTGCACCGGGGGATTTACAATACCGACGGAGAGAACAAAAATCAGTTCAAATGGAGTATCCGCACCGTTTTCAAAAAATTGATCGGTATTACCCCAGATTATACCCTTGGAGATAAAATCATCACCTGGAGCGTTTTTGTCTACTCGTTTTTCTATAAATTCATCGGCTGTTTTCTGCTCGTCGTCATCTGGAACGCTTTTTCTCCCTGGCCTGTCAAATGGTGGGGGACTTACTTCTATGTGGTTTATCTGGTCGTACCTTTTATCGCCGCGTTTTTTACGACGTTCTGGTTCCTCTGGGGCGGGGTCAAAGATATGTTCCAGATGTTCCGCGACCTGCGCGAACGCATGAATATCGACCATCTGGACAACGGTCAGGTCGAAGGAAACGTCTCCCTGTCGGATGCCGCCGTGTTTGCCGAAAAAGAAAGAAGGGAAAAAGCCGGAAAATAAATCATGAATCAAAACAGAAAAAAAAGCATTACATTGCAGGCCTTTGCCAAACTCGGCAACGAAAAACTGCTGCACCGTTATTGTGAAATACTCTACAAACTCATGGGATTGGTGGTGGATTTCATCTCTGCCGAAAATGAATCCCTGCGTCTTTCAGGGGGAAGCAACTTCAATGCTTACTGTTCGGCGATAAGAGAAAACAAGTCCGGCTTTGATGCCTGTCACAACTGCGACGTCATCCATGCCTTTCAGGGGGCAAGGAACGGTGAGGCGATCTGTTACCGCTGCCATGCGGGACTTTATGAAGTGGTTGTGCCGTTGTTTGACGAACAGAAAAACTATCTCGGTTGTCTGACTTCAGGACAGTTTCATCTTCAGAACGAAAAAAGAAACTCTCCGCAGGAAATCTATGATCTGGCACGTCTTTACGCTCTTGATCCGGAAAAGCTTTATCAGGCTTATCAGAACTCCCCCGTTCTTTCGCAGGATCAGCTTGACGGCACCATCAGTTATCTTGAAATCATCGGACGCCACCTGACCGGACTGCGCGAAAATCTTATTTTTCTTGAACGGATCAATACGCCCGGAAAAATTGAAAGCATCCGCAAATATCTGGAAGAAAATTATACCGGAAAACTCAGAATCCGTGATGTTGCGCGCAAGTTTTATGTCAGTGTGAGTTTTCTTTCACACAACTTCAAGCGCGAACTCAATGTTTCCTTTACCGATTACATCAACGCTTTCAGGGTGAATAAAGCCAAAGAAATGTTATCAGATACCCGGCTTTCTGTCTCTGAAATCGCCATGATGACCGGATTCGGCTCGATTTCCCAATTCAACCGGGTGTTTCTGGCTGAAACTGGAATGTCGGCAAAAAAATACCGTCAGGCCTGCGGTAGAAAATGACAGATAAAATTATTTCTGTTTTCCATTAAAAAAGGAGCATTGAATATGTCAACATCCACCCAAACAAACGATCATCGTCTTTCAAGCCGCAACGGTGCGCCCTTTTCCATCATCCGCACTCAAAGTGATATCGGCGTACATAATCAGGAAAATCTCCTGAAACGTATCGTTCAGGTTTCTGAGGTTGCTGAGACTTTTCCTGAGTTGTTTGATGAAATCTGGCTGACCACGCTTAAAATGACCTATAAAAGTGATGTTCACAAAGAGTGGGCAAAAATATTGAAATCTGCTTATAATGCTTTGCAGGGAAGCGGCATGAAAATCGCATTGCAGATAGGCTGTACTCTCGGACACGGCGATCCCGGCGGTTCCGATCCCCGTGAAGAAAGTCTCCCCCCGTCTGAACTTATGTGGGACGGAAAACTCGGAGAACAGAATCCCGTTCCATCTTCCCCCTATTGTATCAACAGCGGAATTTTCAGAGAACATCTGAGTAAAAACATTGAAATTTATTTAAAAGAGTTCACGCCTTATGTTGTTTTTATTGATGATGACATACGGCTTGAACTTCACGGACCTTTTCTCAATGGCTGTTTCTGTCCGCGCTGTCTGAAAAAATTTGCAGAATTTTCAGGACGTGAATGGAGCTGCACCGAACTGTATCAGGAACTGACCGACCGCAGCAAGGCTTCTGCGGTGCGCAAGCAGTGGACTGATTTCAACAGTTATCAGCTGGCGGATTTTCTGGAGTTTTTCGGTCAAGAGGTGCATAAACACGCTCCTGACTGTATTATGGCACTTGAAGAGGCCAATCCGACAGGACAATACAATGGACAGGACCGCAGTCCGATCTATCATGCTCTTGAGCGTTCTACCGGCAAAAAGACCCATATCCGTGTCGGCGGCGGTTCCTGGAATGATTTTGTTCCCTGGGAACTGTTGAGAAAAGGTTTTCTTCAGGGAACTGCCGCCAATATGGCAAAGGCAAGCGGCAGTGTTGCCATGACCTATTGTGAAATGGAAAATTTCCCGCGTGCGGCATTGACCAAAAGTCCCCACGGCATTGCGCTTGAGTGTGCATTGAGTACCGCATACGGCGTACAGGGACTCACGCTTACGCTGAGTGCAAATCTGGCGGCATTTGACAAAGCGTTCACTTATCCCCTGTTTGACTGTCTCAACAGATGGATGCCTTATCTTAAAACGCTGTCAGCGGCATGGGAGGGGGCCCGTTTTGACGGTATCACCATGGTCCAGCCTGAAAACAATCTCAGTGAAAGAGTTTTTCAGGAATACGAGAGCCGTAATCCCAACTGGTGGTGCGTGATGTTCAGCGATGAGTTGCAGGCATTGACTTCAAGCGGTGTTCCTGTTGCATGGGAACAGACTCTGGCAAAATCTGAAGAATTGCCGGCGCTGCTTACCATGGAGTGTGTCGAAGGACTTTCTGAAGAAGAGTTTTATAAAATGCGTCAGCGGGGCGTTTTAATGACAGGAGCCGCTTTTGAGTATTTGCAGAATAAAAATATGACCTCTTTCACCGGGGTGAAAAGTTTGCCGGGCAAGACTGGATTTACTTTACAGTCAATGACAGATCATCCCTTCAACGAAGGTTTTGCCGGAGAATTGTGGCCGCCCACCACCGGAGGAGCCTCCTGGGAGTATGAGATAAGTCCTGACAGCAAAGCGCAGGTCCTGCTACGCCGTCAAAGCCCTACCGGAGAAACTGCTGATACGTTCTGGATTCTTGAAACAGAAGACGGCGGCAGAATGGCGGTTTACGGTGCAAGCAAATCCTTTACGATGCACCATAATCCGTCCAGCATGCACCAGCTTTTTGAGGTTCTGGACTGGTTGGGCAAACGCAAAATGCCGGCAAGACTGGATACTTATGCTCAAGTTGCGCTTATTCCGTTTGCTTCACAAGAAACCGGCAAACTCCGGGGGGTGACATTGGTCAACAGCGGTATTCAGCCGCTGGAACAGGTGAAAATCTTTATCCGGAATCCTGAAAGCAGTCATATCCGCTGTTATATTCCGGGGGAAGAACCGCGTTGGGTCAATGCCGTTCCGACAGGAGTCCCCGGAGAATACCATCTGACTCTGCCCGGACTTGCCGCATGGAGTGTTATGACCGTTTTCTGCAATGCGTGAAAAGGTGTTTTTATCAACATTTGCACGATGTGCGTAAAACCTGCCCTGATTGCAGTTGTTTCCGGCAGAAAAAAAGTCTATATTTACTGACAGTTTAAGAAAAAGGATTCAACTATGGATTTGATAAAAAAACATTCTGTCAATGGAAATATTGAAATTCCGAATCGCGGTGATGCTCCTTTCTCAATTCTGCGGATCTATGCCATGCAGGATAAGCAGACGCTTGAGGGCTATCAGGAACAGATTTCACGCTGTATCGGACTTGTCAGAAAATATCCGGGATTGTTTGAATCGGCATGGCTGACAACCAGAAACATGCTGTTTCTGCCCGAAGTTCATACCCGATGGGCAAAAGTCCTCAAAACCGGTTTTGATGCTTTAACGCAAGAGGGATTGAAAGTTTCTCTTGAAATGGCTCCTGTATTCGGACACCGGCATCTTGCCAATGATCCGCTTTATTTTCAGGGTGATATATCAGAAAGAATGTGGGATATGGATGACGCTTTTCCCACAGACGGTTCGCCGTTCTGTTCCGGAAGCGGCGCATTCAGGAAACATCTGAGAGAGGCAATGGCGGCTTATCTGAATGAGTTTAAACCGTTTGCCGTTTACCTTGACGATGATATCCGTCTGAACAACCACGGCAGATTGCGGAACGGGTGCTTTTGTCCGGCATGTCTGGAAAAGTTTTCTCTTTACTCCGGAAGAACATGGAGTCGTGAAGCATTGAAAAAAGAATTGACCGGTCATCGCAAAGCCTCGATCGTCCGTCAGCAGTGGACTGATTTCAATCAGATGCAGCTGGCTGATTTCATGGATTTTGCCTGCCGTCAAATCCGCAAATGCTCTCCCGGCAGTATCGCGGCTCTGGAAAACTGCAATCCGACCGATCAGTACAACGGCAGGGATAATATTCCCGTTTATCACGCTATGGAAAAAGCTTCAGAACGCAAAGTGCATATCCGTGTCGGCGGCGGTACCTGGGATGATTACGACCCCTGGGAACTGTTGAGAAAAGGTTTCCTTGCCGGGACTGCCGCCAATGAGGCAAAAGAAAGCGGCAGTGTTGCCATGACTTATAACGAAATGGAAATAGCACCCTGTTCCACATTGAGCAAAAGTCCGCACGGCATGGCTCTTGAGTGCGCTCTTGCCATGGCTTACGGTGTGCAGGGGATCACGCTGCAGTGGAGCTGGCTTTTGAGGACAAGAGAAAACAAATATATTTATCCGTTTTTTGCGTATATGCACCGCTGGATACCTTACCTGAAAACGCTTTCCCGGGCGTGGGAAGGCTCCCGTTTTGCCGGAATGAGCATGTATCAGCCCGTGAATAATTTAAGCAGCCGTGTCTTTCACGGGTACGAGAGAAAGAACCGCAACTGGTGGTGTGTGATGTTCAGCGATGAATTGCGGGCTCTGACAAGCTCCGGAATTCCCGTCACCTGGGATAGAACTCTTGAAAAAGAGGAAAATGTTCCGGTACTTCTTACGCTGGAATGTGTTGAGGGGTTGACAAAAGAGGAATTCAAAAGACTGCTTCAGCGGGGTGTCATGCTGACAGGTGAAGCGTTCCACTATCTTCAGAGCAAACGCCTGACGGGATTCACCGGTGTCAGAAGTATCCGCACGGGACATTCTATTTTCAAAATGAGCGATCATCCGTTCAATGCGGGATTTGAGGGCGAACTCTGGTCTTCACAGTTTTACGGCACCGGTTTTAAATACACGTTCAGTTCAAGGAGCAAAGCACAGACTCTGCTCAACCGTTTTTATCCGGAGAGGGATTCCACTTCAGAAGAATGTGCCGTATGGGTGCTTGAAACTTCTGACGGCTCCAGAATGGCTGTATTCGGGAACAACGGTACATTTTCAATGCACCAGAATCCGTCAAGCCTGCACCAGATGTACGAAGTGCTGGACTTTCTCGGAAAACGCAAGGCACCGGTCCGTGCCGGAATGTATGAGAGGATCGCTCTTATCCCCTTTGCTTCAAAGCAAACAGGTAAAACGCGCGGTGTAACGATTGTCAACTGCAGTATTTATCCTTTGAAAGAGACAAAAATACTTCTCCGCGATCCGGAAAGTACCGACTTCCGTCTGATGATCCCGGGGGGTAAAATGCAAACTGTTGAAGCCGCCGGGACCGGAGAATTGGGGGAATATCTCCTGACTCTGCCCGGACTTGCCGCATGGCATATTATGACAGTATTCTGCAATGCGTAAAAAAGTGTTTTTATCAACATTTGCACGATGTGCGTAAAACACTGCATGATATGTGTGGTTTTGTGTCTTTTTTTGAATATATTTAGTTGTGGATACCAATGAGGTGTGAAAATGAAAGTGAAATTCGGAGTCATCGGGGCAGATTTTTGTTCAGGCAAAAACAGAAAAGAAAAAGAAAGGGTAAATGTTATGAGTGAAAAAAGCAACGAACCGTCATTTGTGAAAAATTCAGTAAAGAGTCAGTTACCCCAACATGTTGGGGTAAAGCCTATAGGCTTTACCCTTATAGAACTGCTCGTTGTCATTGCAATAATTGCAATTCTTGCGGCAATGCTCATGCCTGCTTTGAATAAAGCGCGCGACCGGGCGCAGACTTCGAACTGTCTTTCAAATTTGAAACAGCTGGGTTCCTCTTTTGCCCTTTACACCGGGGCAAGTGATGATTTCTTTCCGGTTGCCAACAATAAAGTCTATGGGGATACCCGTTCTGTGGCAAATCAGCTTAACACCTGGGGATATAATCTGGTCACAAATGGATTTCTTTCTTCTGCCGCTGTTCTTCATTGTCCGGTTGCGGTCAAATTCATTCCCTCAGAAGAGTTGAAGTTCAGTTCTGCGGGACGCTATTCTCATTCAACCTATGCAATGGCGTTTTATGGCGGACTCGGTTTTAATGAAGGTTTAATACCGGTTGCAAAATTAAACAGAGTTCTCAATCCCTCCGGAAAACCTCTGTTGTTTGACTCTCTGGTGAAAATCTCCGGCTCCGTTTATCAGGGAACGAGCAGTTTCTGGGGAGTCTCAACCTCGAAATCAGATTGGTACGACCAGATGACGGCAATTCACGGTACCGGTGATCCTGCCCTGTTGTTGAGAACCGGTTCCACCGGAACTCTTCTTGTTGACGGTCATGTTGAGAATCTGCCCAATCTGATCAAAATGTCCTATAATCCGAGAGGTGTGTTCAATCCTACCAATCCTCTTGTCAGGAGCAAATAATAAAAATACGAGGAAACAGAGAAAATGAAAAAGTTTTATGCAACTGCGTTTTGTGCAGCATTGACGATCCTTTGTGCGGCGCAGGAAAGGGATCCTGCACTGATTTTTGCCGCTGATTTTGACAATTATTCGGCCAAAGCCGACTTCGCCGCCGGAAAACCCGAAAACGGCGGGATCTCTCAGGATCTTTCTCTGAGGATGTTTCCCGGTGTTGCCGGGAAAGGCAACTCTGTCAATCTCAAGGCAACGGAACGTATCTCTTACAGTGCTTACAAAAATTTTGATCCCCGGCAGGGAACTGTCTCTTTCTGGATGGCGCCGCAGGCGTGGAATTACAGCAAAAAGGGACTGACCACCTTTTTTGAAACACGTTTCGGGGAATATTATTTCGGTATTTACGAAGAACACCAATACAATACTTTCAGTTTTGTCATCTGTACATTCAAACCCAAATACCGCGAAATCGGTCATGTGCGTTTTACCATGCCCAAAAAAGACTGGGCGATGAAACGCTGGCACAAGATCGATGCCGTCTGGAACGACAAGATGATGGCTCTGTATCTGGACGGCGGTCTGGTCAAGCCTCTGCATTACACGAAAAATCCCTATCTTTTCACCCATCCGGTGAAGTTCCCTGCAACTGCCCCCAACAGAGCTATGCAGATTGGCTGGGGAACCCGTCTCAAGGTGCAGGATACGACCGCTTTCGACGATTTGAAAATCTACGACCGTGTTCTTTCTGCCAGTGAAATCAAACTGGACTACGAGAAAAAAATTCCCCGCAAAGCCGATGGAAAACGTCCTGAACTGATGGTTCCTGACGGGAAAAACATCACGCCCGACGGAAACATCAACGCTGCAGAGTGGAGCGATGCCGCAAGTGTGATCATCCGCAACCCCGAACCCCGGAGTCAGGTCAAAGAGCTTTACGCCAAAGTTCTGATAAAGAAAAATGCCAAAGATCTTATGCTTGCCGCTGAAGTTATCGGCGGCAGCAAAGCGGATATCACCGGTAATGATATTGTTGATATCTGGCGCGATGACGCCTTTGAATTTCATATCATGGCGGCGGATAAAAAACGTTATCAGTTGATCATCAACCCCGCCGGAGCCTTGTTTGATGTTATCGGCAAGCGCAATGACGGCGTTTACGACCCTGTCGCATTGGATACAAAATGGCAGTCCGGCGCAAAGTATGCCGTTAAAAAAGGCAGGGGCAAATGGTTTTTGGAAATGATCATTCCCCGCAAAAACATCGGGGCAAATAATGATATTCTTGCCAATTTCTGCGCAACACGTTACGGTGAAACAAGCGAATATGTCAACTGGGCGACTGATTGTGAAAAGTTCTATGATGAAAAGCGTTTCGGAAAGTTGAATTTTTCTTCAAAAGCCCGTACAGTCCGCATGGAACAGTGTGCTTATAAAGACGGTGAATTCCATCTTGAACTGACGCCGGGCGTTTCTGCCAAAATCACGACTGCCGACGGCAAAGTCATGCCCCGTCCCGCCGGAAAATCCTGGAAAGTGGGACTTGAAGAGGGAATTTACGAGTTCTCAGCTCAGGCAAAGGACTTTTTCTATTTCACACGCATCAATGCCGGAAAACCTTTTGAACTGGATTACACCGGCCGTCCCGCACTCAAACGTCTGGATGTGCTTGTTGATCTTTCCGGTGCCGGAAATGCCATCCGCAAAAAGATTGCTGCAAAAAACGTCAAATGCACCGCAAGTCTGCTTGATGGAAATAAAAAAGTATTGATTTCCCGCACATTTCCTGTTAAAAGTCTGAAGAGTGTCTTTGAACTGCCGCTTCCTGAACTTGTGCGCGGCACCTGGCAGCTTAAAGCCGATATTTTTGACAACGGCAAAAATGTTCTTTCGGCACAGAAACGTCTGCGTATTCCGGATATGACGCCTTTCAAGGCAAAGGTTGAAGCCAATCACACGGTTCCGCCGCCGTGGTTTCCGGTCAAAGTCCTCGGCAACGGCAGATATGAAGTTTGGAACAGAGTTTATACCTTCAAAAACGGACCGTTCCCTGTTCAAGTTATTTCTGAAGGCAAAAAAATGCTTGCCCAAGCCCCGAATCTTTATCTTGCCGGAAAACCCGTCAGGTGGAGTGCCGCCAAAGTTACCGGAAAATTTGACGATGAAATTCATTTTGCCGGAACAGGTTCTGCTCCCGGACTCAAATTCAGCTGGACTTCTGTGTTGAGTTTTGACGGTTCGGTGCGTGTCAAGATCAAAATGGCTCCGGCGGCAAAGTCTGCGGAGATTGCCGATCTCAAACTTTCCTGGCAGATTCCAGCAGAATTCGGACGTGCCATGCTTTCACCGCTGCTGACAAAGTGGGACAACAAAGGAAAATACGTTTTCCCCTATGCCAATGACTATGACTTCTGCATCTGGACAATGGGGATCAAACACGGTTTCATCTGGCATCCTGTTTCGCGTGCAAACTGGAGAAATGCCAATGGACACAAACAGTTCTCTCTTGAACGCTCAGGAAAAGTTGTCAAAGTCAACGCTGATTTCATCACAATCAAAAGCAAACTTGAAAAAACGGCTCTCTACGATATGGTTTTCATGGCAACGCCCGGACGTCCTGAACCTGCCAGACGCCGTGATCTCAATATTGGACACATCTGGGGAAAAATCAAAAATGAATCCTGGCGCGTCCAGTATTTCGCCCCCACGGCCAAGCCGGTGCCTTATTCTACTGAACCCTGGACAAGTCTTACAGCATGGAATCCCCGAAAATATCAGGCGCACATTGAAAAACTCGCAAAGCAAGGTACCCGTTACATGCCTTACTGCCAGCCGATGATGCTGGAATCCATTGACGAGTATTATGATCTCTATTTCAAGGAATGGCGTCAGATTCCCGGCTACACCTGCGGCGGCGGCGTGTCCTACAAGACCGGAGAACACTACTATCCGGAATCCTGCTGCGGCGAAACTGCCGGCGAGGATCTTGCCGTCTGGCGTGCCGCCAAACACTTGAAAGATTTTCCCGGAGTCGCCGGACTTTACTATGACTGCGCCGTGGCAAGAAGCTGCAGCAACACGCTGCACGGCTGTGCCGGAATTGATGCTTTCGGCAGGGAATATACTTCATCCGCCGCCGCAAGACACCGTAATTTCTATATCCGTCTGAAACGCGTGTTTGCAAAACATCCGGATAAAGTACTTTATCTTCATGCCCATGAGCGTTTTCTGCCCTTCCTGCACGGACTGGCTGACTATTACTCCTGCGGAGAAGAATATTTTACTGTCATGGCGGTCAATCCCAGGTACTTCTATTCTGAAACTGTTCCGCTGAAAAGCTGGCAGACTCTTTATTACTCCGGAGCCAAGGGTACAGGCTATCTCTTTGAAACGGCCTACTACTGGATCACCAGGCGTAAAATGACCAAAGAGGACTGCACAAAACCGGAGTATACCTGGGGGATTATGACCGTCTGTATGCTTCACGATTTTAATCTCGGCAACACATGGCTCAACAATGCCGCCATAGAACCCTGGTGGGTCATCAAAAAAGATATCAATCTTTCGGATGCTGAATTCCACGGATACTGGTTCTCCGATGCTGTCAAAGCCAGCGGTAACAAGGTCTATGCTTCATATTACACCTGGAAGAAGCCCGCACCGTATAAATCTCTGATCATCGTCAGCAATTTGAGCAGAAAAGATCAGCAGACCGATCTTTCTGTCAACTGGAAAAAACTGGGAATCAATCCCGCAAAAGTTCAGTTGACCGATCTGTGGACGGGCAAAAAACTTGATTCTGTCAAGGGTATTAAAGTCAAATCCAATAATTTCAGACTTATCGGAATAAAATAAAAAAAGAGGCATAAAATGCATCAATCTCTGATGAAACGTTATGAGGGCAACCCCGTCCTTACCATTGATGATTTGCCGGTCAAGGGACTGGGATACTATGTGTTCAATCCCGGTGCAATCAAATTCAACGGAGAATATCTCCTGCTTGTGGACGTTTTCCACCGCGAGGGCAGTATTATTTTCTGGATCGCCCGCAGTAAAGACGGTTACAACTTCAAATTTGATCCCGAACCCGTGGACTGGCCCGAAATGCCCGCCGATACCGGTTGGGTCGAAAACGGCGTTTACGATCCGCGTATCACCAAATTCGGAGATGACTATTACATCTTCTACGGCAGTCACAATAACGACTGCGGGACCCGTATCGCCCTTGCGAAAACCCGCGATTTTGTCAAGTTTGAACATGTCGCCGTCACCTCTGAACTCAACAACCGCAACGCGGCCCTTTTCCCTGAAAAGATCAACGGTATGTACTGCCGTTTTGAGCGTCCTTTCCACGGAGATGAATTCAGTCCGTGCTACATGTGGCTGTCTTTTTCCAAAGACCTTGAATTCTGGGGCAGACACCGGGAGTCCCTCAAACCCCGTCCCTGTCACTGGGATCATCAGAAACTCGGCGCCGGCGCTCCGCCCATCCGCATCAAAGAGGGCTGGCTTGAAATCTATCACGGCATCAATCCCTCATGTGACGGCTCCATGTACATGCTCTTTGCCGCCATATTGGATTACAAGGAGCCGTGGAAAGAGATCGCCCGCTGTAAATATCCCATCCTTTTCCCGGAAACGGATTATGAACAAAAGGGCAGGGTCCGCAATGTGGTTTTCACCTGCAACGCCCTGCTGGATGACGACAATACTGTAAAAGTCTATTACGGAGCCTCCGATACCTGTATCGCCCTTGCGGAAGCACCGCTTGAAGAGATCGTTAAAGCATGTTTTGAACCCTATCAACTGACACTTTCCAAAAAGGGAAGTCTTTAAAATTTGAGGAGTGTTTTCCATTATGATCAAGATCCCGAAAACTGAATTTCAGGAACGCATCATCCGTCTTCAAGCTGAGATGGATAAAGCCAATCTGGATGCCATTGCCGTTTACGGTGACGAATACCGCAAAGAAAATCTGCGTTACGTCTGCAACTTCTGGCCCATCTTTGAACGCGGTATCTGCGTGATCCCCAAATGCGGCGAGCCGGTTCTTGCCGGTGCGCCCGAAGGGGAAAAATATGCCCGTGAAATGTCCGTGTGGAACGGCTATCACAACGTCAAAGAATTTGCCTGCGTTTCTGTTCCTGAAGAAATTGATTATCCGCTGGCGACGTTTTCAAGTTTGAAAGATATTCTCCAAACTGCCCTCAAAGGCGGCAGACGTCTGGGACTGGTCGGCTTCTTTGATATTCCCGCGCACATCATGGAACGGCTCAAAAAAGCCGTTGAGGGTGTGGAGATCATTGATGCGGGAAACATCATGAACCGTCTGCGTATCGTCAAGAGTGCCAACGAGATCGCCTGTCTGAAAGAGGCGGGACGTCAGGCGTGTGAAGGTTACAAAAAACTTCTGGAATATGCCGTTGACGGCAATCCCGAATACATGGCTGCCGGTGCCGCTGAGGGTGCCGCAAGAATGGCGGGCGCCGAAGACATCAACTTCATGGTTTTCGGTTCCGGTATCCGTACTGAAACCGTCATCGGACGCGCCACTGACAAGATCATGCGCAACGGTGAAATGCTCATGGCGGCTATGGCTGTCCAGTATCAGGGCTATGTTTCCACCGTGGAATATCCCTTTGTCATCGGTACTCCCAATGATGAACAGAAAAAATTTCTCAATGTCCTCTTTGAGGCCGCCAACATTCAGCAGAACTTTTTGCGTGCCGGTGTTGTTTCCGGAGAAATGGTCAAGGCTGTCAAGGCGGTCTTTGCCAAATACAATATGACAAAGTATGACCTTTATCCGCCCATGCACGGTATCGGTCTTGCCGAAGCGGAATCTCCCTATCCCGATGAAAATGCCGTCTACAAGTTTGAAAGCGGCATGTGTGTCAACAGCGATATCAGTATCTGGGGACATCCGGCGGGCTCCAACCGTATCGAAGAGGGATTTGTCATCACTGAAAACGGTCCGGAATCCATCACGCCGTTCATCCGCGAACTGGTTGCAAAAGGAGTCTGATCATGGTTGAAGGCGGTAAAAAAGTCTGGTATTTCGCGGATGGTTATCTCCCTGAACCGAAAAAATCCGATAAAATGGAGTCGCATGAAGCTCTGATGATTTTCAATACTTCTCCTGAGGCTGTTGAAAGCATCATAGATGTTTATTTCAGTGACCGCGACCCCATCAAAAATATCAAAATCACGATTCCGCCGGAGCGCATTATTTCTCTCCGGCTGGATAAACCTGAAGACCTCAACGGAGCCGTTATCCCCATGCTGACCCAATACGCATTGCGGGTGAGTTCCTCCCGTCCGGTGGTCTGTCAGTTCGGCAGACTTGATACCACGCAGGAGGCGATGGCATATTATGTCGGAGTTGGATACGCAGAGTGAAAAACATTCTTACAGTCAATGGTCCGGTCAATGTCAATGATTGCCGAATGGTCCTTTCACATGAGCATATTTTCATTGACCTGACCAATCAGGCGGCTGCAGCAGCGGTATCGGATAAAATTTCCCTTGCCGACAGGGATACATTGCTGAAAGATCCCTACTGCATGAAAGACAATCTTCTGCTTGATAACATTGAAACCGCTGTCGCAGAGGGAAAAAATCTGGCTGCTTTCGGATGCAATACCATCGTGGACTGCACCACAAGCGAAATCGGCAGAGATCCTGTCCTGCTGAAAAAGTTTGCCGATGCGTCAGGTCTGCATGTCGTGACCGGCTGCGGCTGGTACACGGGGGATACTCATTCCAAAGCAACGCTTGAAAAAAGTGTTGAACAGCTTGCTGAGGAACTTTTTGATGAAGTTGTCAACGGTATCGGCAATACCGGTATACGTCCCGGTGTGATCGGAGAAATCGGAACAAGTAAAAAAATCCTCCCCAACGAATGGCGTTGTCTTGAGGCGGCAGCCGTTGTTCAGAAAAAATGCAATCTGGCGCTCCAGGTTCATATTTATCCCTGGTCAACCAACGGACTTGATGTCACAGATTTTCTTCTGGCGCTGGGGGTGGCTCCCGACCGCATTGTGATCTGTCATCCGGACATCGCTCCTGATTACAGTTACATTACCGCATTGTTCAAGCGCGGTGTCCGGGTCGAGATGGATAACTTCGGCAAGGAATTTACGCCCGCCGACGGCGGTTTTGCTGACGGTGCTTTTGCCACAGATAAAGTTCGTGCGGAAATCGCCGCCCGGATCATTCGTGACGGATTTGGAAAACAGCTCCTGCTGACCAATGATATTTGTCTGAAATGTATGCTCAGGCAATACGGCGGCAGAGGATACAGTCATGTATTTGATGATATTTTACCCATGATTATTGAAAAAGGTATTCCCGAAGAGTATCTTAAATATCAAATCATGCACAGTAATCCGCTTGATATGCTTGCAGGAAAATGAAAGAAGGTAAACGTTGTTATGGAAACTTTAAGAGATAATTTATGGATATGGGGTCACGATGCCGGTTGTCATCACTCCGGCGCGGGACTTCAGTGGAAAATTCCGGGAACCAATACCATGGGTCCCGTTGAGGGCGCGGAATATCTGGGTATCCCCAACTGCTGCCGTGTGGTCTTTGAAGGCAGACCCAAGCCGCCTTTTGATGCTGAATCTGAAAAACTGCGTTCTTTCAGAAAAGTTGTCTGGTCCGTCATCGGCGACACCTCTTCAAGCAGGAACAATGACGGCGCCGACGATCTGGATGATGTTTTAAGGCAGGCGGAACTTTTTCCCAACGTTACCGGCGGTATTCTTGATGACTTTTTCAGACTTGAAACCAAAGACGCCCGCATGACGCCGGAGCGTTTGCAGGAGGTTGCTGACAAACTTCATGCCGCCCCCCGTCCGCTGGAACTCTGGCTGGTCTACTATGCCGCACTTTTTGAAGCGGATTATTCAAAATATCTTGAAAAAGTCGATGTCGTTTCTTTCTGGTCATGGGACAGCAAACAGCTGGCGCAGGCTGAAGAAAATCTGGAAAAGATTATTTCCATGACTTCCGGTAAAAAACACTATGCCGGATGTTACCTCTACAATTACGGTGACTGCTGCGAATTGACCGATGACGAGATGAATTTCCAGCTGGATCTTTATCTGAAGTTCTGGAAAGAAAAGAAAATCGACGGTATCATCGTCTGCTCCAACAACATCGCCGATACCGGCGTCCATGCCGTAGATATTTTCCGCGACTGGAACGCCCGTCACGGCGGCGAAACCCGCTGATCCTGATAAGGGTAGATGGTTCTTGGGGAAGGGGAAAACTTCTTTTCACGAGAAAAGAAGTTTTCCCCTTCCCCAAACCCCAACCCTTTTCAAGAAAAGCGGGGTATTTTTGTTTTAA
>SUVX01000047.1 GCA_015061725.1 Lentisphaerota bacterium | reverse complement strand
CGTCAGGGCGAAGACGGGCGCACCCTTTTGATCAGACAGGTCAGACAGGTCAGACAGGTCAGACACAAGCGCCACGCCGCCGCCCCCCGCACACCGCCGTTGCTATATTGCCTGCACACCCCACAGGCACATTTTCGCCCGAGCCAAAACACACTGCGGTACTGCAAACCCACGGGGTATACAATGGCGCCCCCATGCCTCTCTCAAAAATTCCCAAAAATTCCCAAAAATTCCCAAAGATTCCCAAAGATTCCCATGCAAGCGCCACGCCGCCGCAACACGCACACCCCCGCAGCCATCAAACCGCGAAAAAATGCCGATAGAGAACCTTATTTTATTTCTTTTGTGTAATTTTTTTAAAATCCGCTTGATTAAGTTGTAAAAAAGATTATATTATCTAAGTATATTAAAACTGAAAACGAAAGCGGACTGCCTGGAAGAAAAGTGGGATACATCTCCCGCTTTTTTGTTTTTTTAAAAAGCAGACCGCAGAACCGGGGTATTTGCTGACAAGAATAATGTAAGGAGGAAAAAAGACATGGCGAACGAATTGTTGACTATTCTTGAGTATATCGAACAGGAGCGCGGAATCAGCCGCAACAGCCTGGTCAAAGCATTGGAAACTGCTATTTTAACGGCATCCCGTAAAAGTATCCACCCTGCCAACGATCTGCGTGTGGTGATCGATCCCCGCACCGGTTCCATCCAGGCATGGGCGCGTCTGACTGTTGTTGAAGAAAACCCCAACAACGATCAGATTGCCCTTGAACGCGCTCAGGAACGCTTCCCCGGCGTGGTTGTCGGAGAAGTCGTTGACTGGGAAGTGACGCCGCGCAACTTCGGACGTATCGCCGCCCAGACCGCCCGTCAGGCGATCGTGCAGCAGATCCGCCGCGCGGAAAAGGAAAACGTCCTTGAAGAATTTGCCGACAGAGTCGGGCAGATCATCAACGGTACGGTCCGCCGTTTTGAGGGCGGAAATGTAATCATCGACTTCCAGAAAGCCGAGGGTATCATGTATGCCAAAGAAAAGGTGCATGACGAACAGTACATGCCCGGCGACAGAATCAATGTTCTGCTGCAAAAGGTGGATATCAATGCCGCAGGTCCGAGTCTGATCGTTTCCCGTGCTTCATCTGAATTTGTTTCCAAACTTTTTGAACGTGAAGTCAGTGAAATGCATGACGGTATCGTCCGCATTGTTGCCTGTGTCCGTGAACCGGGCAAGAGAACGAAAATCGCGGTTGCCTCCAGCGATCCGCGCGTGGATCCCGTCGGTGCCTGTGTCGGTGTCCGCGGAACCCGTGTCCGCCGCGTGACCGATGAGTTCGACAGCGAAAAAATCGATATCATCCCCTACGATGAGGATATCAGAAAATACGCCGCCAACGCTCTGGCTCCGGCAAAGGTGCAGAACGTTGAAGTCAATGAAGAAAAGCATGAATTGCTCATCACCGTTGCGGGAGAACAGCAGTCCAAGCTGGCGTTCGGCAGACGCGCTCAGAACGTGCGTCTTTCTGCCAAACTCATCGGCTGGAAGATCTCTCTGAAAAGCAGCGATGCTTCTGCCGGAAACGGTCCGTCAATCAGCGAACAGCTTGCCGCTGCGGCCGGAAAACTTGCTGAAGAACTGGGCGTTTCAAACAAAACTGCCCAGAAACTCGTTGATAACGGTTTCGTGACAATTGACGGTGTCCTTGCAGCCGACCCTGCGGCTCTTGCCGCCATTGACGGCATTGACGCTGACGAAATCACCGCAGCCCGGGAACGGCTTGCTAATGAATAATGCGGGAGGTGGATTATGGCAAAAAACACGATGACTGTCAAAGACTTCGCAGTCAAATATAAAGTATCTTCTCAGGAAATTATCAAAGAACTCAACTCTCAGGGAATTGATACGCCCAAGGGCGAAACCAGCAAGATCCCGGAGGATATGATTGAACTCATTGATGCCTACTTCGACGATCTTTACACCGTTGAAGCGGCAGTTTCCTCCGCTGTTGCCAAAAAAGTTTCCGGCGGAAACTCCGGTAAAAAGGGACAGCGCCGTTCCGGTGTGGAAATGACCCAGCAGGTCAAAAACAAGGGCAAAGGCAAGGGTAAGGAAAATGCTTCCTCTGACAGCAAGGGAAAGACCATCACCCTGCCGGTTCCGCTGGTCGTCAAAGATCTTGCTGATGCCGTGGGCAAAAAGCCCAACGAAGTTATCATGGATCTGATCAAACTCGGCGAACTTGCCGGAATCAATCAGCCCGTCAGTGAAGCCAATGCCAAGAAACTGTGTGCAAATTACGGATTCACGCTTGAAATCGGCAGCGCTGCAAGTGCTGTTGAAGATGTTGAAGAACTGCAGGAAGAAGAAGATCCCGCCCTGCTGCGTGAACGTCCCCCCGTTGTGACCTTTATGGGACACGTTGACCACGGCAAGACCTCTTTGCAGGATGCTGTCCGTCACACCAACGTGACTGCCGGTGAAGCCGGTGCCATCACCCAGCATATCGGTGCGTCAACGGTGGAGTTCAACGGCAAACAGATCACCTTCATTGATACTCCCGGACACGCGGCTTTTTCAAGTATGCGCGCCCGCGGTGCCAATGTGACGGATATCGTGGTTCTGGTCGTTTCCGCCGCTGAGGGATTCAAGCCCCAGACGATTGAGGCGATGAATCACGCTCTTGCCGCCAAAGTTCCGATCATCGTTGCCATCAACAAAATCGACCTGCCCGAAGCGGATCCGGATAAGATCCTGCTCCATATGCAGCAGAACAATCTGACCAGTGAAGACTGGGGCGGTACCGTCGGTACGGTTCGCGTTTCAGCAAAGACCAAAGCCGGACTGCCCGATCTGCTTGAACGTATTTTGATGGAAGCTGAAATGCTTGAACTCAAAGCCAATCCGGATAAAAAGGCTGCCGGTGTGGTTATTGAAGCGCAGCTGGAACAGGGTTTGGGTTCAACTGCCAGTGTCCTGGTTCAGGATGGAACTCTCCGCACCGGAGATATCGTTCTGGTCGGCGAACATTACGGCAAAGTCCGTGTTCTCTTTGACGACAAGGGCGGCAAACTCAAGACCGCAGGTCCGAGTACCCCCGTCAAACTGGTGGGACTTTCAGGTGTTCCCGAAGCAGGAGACAAGTTGGAAGTCTGTTCCTCTGAGCGTGAAGCCCGCGAAAAGGCGCAGCAGCGCATTGCCGACAAGCGCAGTCAGATGGCAGCTTCAAGCGGTATTTCCAGCGTTGAAGACCTGTTCAGCCGCCTGAACAGCGACGAAAAGCAGAAACATCACCTCAACATCGTCATCAAGTCGGACGTGAAGGGTTCCGGCGAAGCCATTGCCCAGTCTCTGGCGGAACTGCCCTCTGAAAAAATCCGTGCCGAAGTCGTTGCCAACGGTGTCGGTCCGATCAGTGACGGAGATATTGAACTTGCCGCTGCAACGGGCGCTATGGTGGTCGGTTTCCACGTCCGTGTCAATCCCGGCGTGAACGATCTTGCCAAGAAGCGCGGTGTGGAAATCAGGCTTTACAGTATCATCTACGAACTGCTTGAAGATATCACCGACGCGCTCGCCGGTAAACTTGAACCCGAAAAACGTGAAAAAGAGATCGGTCAGGCGCGTATCCTTCAGATTTTTGAACTTTCCAAAGGACCGAAAATCTGCGGCTGCCGCGTAGACAGCGGTGTGGTCAAGGTGGGCGCCAAAGCGCGTGTCCGCCGCAATAAGGAACTCATCTACAACGGAGAAGTTGCCAGTTTGCGCCACTTCAAAGATGATGTCCGCGAAGTCAAAGCCGGTCTGGAGTGCGGTATCCGTCTGGATAACTTCACCGAATTTGACGTCGGCGATGAAATCGAAATCTATGAAATTGAATTAAAGAAGGCATCTTTGTAATATGGCAGAAAAAGTCGATCGTCTGACCCGGGTCAACGAACTTCTCAAGCGCGAACTTGCCGACGATATCACCCGGGGGCTGATTTCCGCCCCCGGTATGCTGGTTTCTGTGACCGAAGTCAAAACCAGTGTGGATCTCCGGAATGCGACGGTTTACGTCAGTATTTTCGGCGGCACACCGTCGGATAAAGAGCGCGTGATGCGTGAACTTGACCGTGTGCGGGTTGATTTTCAGCGCAGTATCGCAACAAAACTTGGATTCAAACACACGCCAGTCCTCTACTTCAAACGCGATTTCAGACAGGAAAAGGGCGACAGAGTGCTTGAAATTCTGAACGGGGCGGAAAATGGCAGTTCAGATTCCTGAAACATTGCTCTCAGCCTTGCTGCAAGGTGAAAAATTTTTGATATTCACCCATGTCCGTCCCGACGGCGATGCCATTGGCTCCGCCTTCGGGATGCGTTCTTTTCTGCTGGATCAGGGAAAAAAGGCAGATGTCCTGCTGCCCGTTGATCCGCCGGCAAGGTATTTGAAACTGGGACTTGATTCTCTCAGGGAGGCGGACTCCAATGATTACGACACCTTTATCGCCCTGGATTGCGCCGCTTTTCACCGCATTGCCGATAACGGTGTTTTGACAAATCTTGCGGATAAAAGCCGCTTTTTCAGTCTTGATCACCACTTTACCAATAACGTGGATTGCGCCGGATTCAACTTTGTGGACTCCAAAGCCTCAAGTGCCTGCGAAGTGGTATCAGCTCTGGCATTTCAGTCAAACCTTGCGTTTTCAAAACAGACGGCGGAGTTTCTCCTGACCGGCATGTTGACTGATACCGGCGGATTCAAGTTTTCAAACACCAACGGTGACGTTCTGCGCATGGCGGCAAAACTGCTGGATAAAGGTGTTGATTTTGAAAAACTCATCAATATTCTCTTTTTCAGCAAACCCGAAAGACAACTGCGTTTTGAAAGCGAACTTATCTCTTCTCAGATCAAAGTTGCCTGCGGCGGAAAATTCGCTTATGCCTTTATCCCGCAGGAACTTCTGGATAAATACAACTTTTCTCTCAAAGAAGATGAGGGCATCATTGATCTTCTGCGTGAAATCGACGGTGTGGTGATCGCAATGCTCGTCCATAAACAGGAAGACGGTTTCAAGGTGTCTCTGCGGAGCAAAGATCCCCGTTATCCGGTTGCGCCCATTGCCGCTGATTTCGGCGGCGGCGGACATCTCATGGCGGCGGGAGCAACGGTCGAACTGCCTGAATTTTCAGATCTTGAAAAGGTTTTTCTTGAAAAGGTATCCGCGGTATTGAACGGTTGAGGGGTGTGTTATGAGATTGTTTTTTATGCTTTTCTTTGCTGTATTTCTGCTTCTGGCAGGGGGATGCGGTTCTTTTAATGAAGAGATTTCCGCCGCAGATATTTCCATTGACGAACTTGAAAAACGCATGCAGCAGGCAATGGATCCCAACGGGCGCTTTGCACGCGCAAAGAGTTATGTCATGCGCCAGCAGGTCACCACAGACCGCAGCTGGATGGAACTGCCCGAAGTTCAGATGGTTGAAATCAAGTTCCGCGCGCCGGATCAGTTCAAACTCACCACCTACACCGACAATGAACCTGAACAGATGATCATTGCCAGCGGCAGTGAAGGATGGTTTGTGAATATGGACAGCAAAAAAGTTGTCCGTCTGGACCGGCATAAACTGGAAAGTGTCCTTATGCTGGCACGCCTGACCAATCCGGGAACGCCGCTGAAAGAGGTCTTCAAAAAAATTTCCATTGACCGGAGCCGGATCGGTGATGAGGATTTTTACCGCCTCACCTGTTTCCGTGAAAAGGATACGCCCATGTATATCTATGTGGGGTGTAAAGACTTTTTCAGCAGAAGACTGCGGATGACCATGGGCGTTCCCGGCAGCCGCATAAAATATGACTCGCGTATGCTCAATTACAGCATGTACGAGGGTGTGATGATCCCCGATGAATCCATCGTTCATCAGGGCAGTATTGAACAGAAATCAAAAGTCATTTACTATAAATTGGATGTGGAACTTGATGATAAGGAGTTCCGTGTTCCGCTGTTTTAAACCGGGTGTGATATGATCGAATTTTCAAAAATCAGACAGGTGTTCCTTGATATGGATGACACCATTTACAAGGGAACTTATCTTTTTCCCTGTACCAAACCCTTTCTGGCATTTTTAAGAGAACAGAATGTCGGTTATGCGTTTCTTTCAAACAACTCCAGTTACAGTATCATGGAGTATGTGAAACGTCTGGCAAACATGGGGGTCGAAGTGACAGAAAAGAACTTTTACAACTCCACGCTTTACTGCATCGACTATCTGCACCGCAATCATCCGGAGTTCAAAAAACTTTATCTGCTGGGGATGAGTTCCATTGTTCCGGAATTTGAAGCGGCGGGATTTGAAATCACAGAAGATGACCCCGATGCCGTTATCATTGCCTTTGACAGAAGTCTGACCTATGACCGCCTCTGCCGTGCTTCGTGGTTCGTCAAACAGGGCGTTCCCTCTTTTGCTACGCATCCGGATGTGTTCTGCCCCACCGATCAGCCGACCTGGCTGGTGGACTGCGGTGCCATCACAAAATGTATCGAACACTCGACGGGCAAAAAACTCAAAGTTCTGGGCAAACCTGATCCTGGTATTCTTCAGCTGGGAGCTGCCCGTTTCGGCGCAACGGCGCAGGAGGTCCTCATGGTCGGAGACCGTCTTGCGACCGATGTTGCTGTCGGCCGCAATGCCGGTGCCTGGAGTTGTCACATCAGTCCCGGCTGTGATTACAGTGACACGCCTGAAAATCTGCGTCCGCACCTGACCTGTTGCGATCTGGGTGAACTTCATGCGTTCTGGAAGGAGTCTCTTGGAAAATGATGCATATTTTTTCAAGTACCGCATTCTGGAAGACTGCCGGGCTGCTGCTGCTTTCAAACTGTTTCATGACCTATGCCTGGTACGGACACTTGAAAACATTGGGCAGCAAGCCGCTTCTGATTGCTGTTGTCGCCAGTTGGGGAATCGCCTTTTTTGAATATCTCATACAGGTTCCCGCCAACAGGATCGGACACGCAGGACACATCGACCTTGCACAGTTGAAAATCATGCAGGAAGTGATTGCTCTTTCAGTCTTTGTTCCGTTTTCAATTTTCTACATGAAAGAACCTGTCAAACTGAATTTTCTCTGGGCGGCGCTCTGCATGCTCGGAGCAGTTTATTTTATATTCAAAGATTGATATTGAGGAGGATCATTCTATGAATTGCGACATCATCAAAGATTTCATCAACACCAACGACAGATATGCCCGTTCCGGCAATATCCGTCTGGTCAGAGTCGAACCGGGGTACGCCGAGGGCGAAATGGACATCACGCCTGACAGCATGAATTCCCGCGGATTCGTTCAGGGCGGTGCAATTTTCACCTTGTGCGATCTGACGGCGGCGGGAGCCTCCAATTCCCGGAATCAGGGAATGATCGCCATGGGCGGCAACATTTCCTACATCCGTCCGGGAACGGGAAAGAAACTGCGGGCCGTGGCAAGAGAGATCAACCGCGGACATCGCACCGGACTCTTTACCGTTGATGTTTTCAACGATGAAGATAAAATTATTGCCCACGCCACCATCAACGGTTTTGCAACCGGCGAACCTCTGGTCAAGGAGTGATTTTTATGTATATTTCCCGGCGCGAAACGTTCTGTTATACTCTTCTTGCGGTATTCACCCTCATCTGGGTCGGCGCGTTTTCGCTTCTGGGAATGGATTTGCATCACGACGGCATCATGTTCAAGGCGGCAGTTGATGCCGCTGAGGGCAAATGGATTTTTAAAGAGGTTTTCTGTCAGTACGGGATACTCTCTCCGCTGCTTCAGGGCGGTATGCTCCGTTTGTTCGGAAACGAACTGGCGGTCCTGAAACTCGGAACGGTGTTTTTTTATGCCGGGATCGTCATTTTGAATGATTTGATCTGGAGACGTTTTCTTACCGTTCCTTTCAGGGTGCTGAATCTTGTCATGTTCTTTGTGCTTGCCCCGTATCTTCTGGTGCCGTTTCATATCTGGTCAAGTGTGTATGCCCTCTTTTTCATGCTGCTTGCGGCGGAATTCATGCTTCTGGCGTATGAAAAAGAGAAAAATGTTTTTCTTTATCTTTCAGGTATCTGCACCGGATTGATTTTCGGTTTCCGCTGGCCCTGCGGTGTGGTGACGGCAATTGCTCAAGAGTGTGCCATGTTTTTGTTTTCGGGAATCCGTCCCGCCGGAAAAAAAGCCGCTGTGCTGACAGGCGGCATATTGTCCGTCATTGCCGCATACAGTCTGTATCTTACCATCGGAAGTGCCTGGAGCGATTGTTTCAGACAGATTTTTTCCTTTGTCGGCAAATTCGCATGGGAACGCGGCGGCGCAGGTTCGCTTGTTTCTCTTTTTGAAACTTTTCTGCCGCACACGGAAACGACTGATTTCATCTTTGCTTTCATTCCCGTTGTTGTATTGGGACTCTTCCTTTTCTCATGCCGCAAATTTTTTACAGCGCAGGGAAAGAGTGTCAAAAATCTCTCTCTTCTGACCCTTCTTCTTTTCGGACTTGCCTCTTATCATCAGTATTATCCTGTTCCCTGTGTCCGTCATCTTTACTGGGGAGCTGTTCCCATGATGGGCGCTTATATTTACGCCATTCAGAAAATATTTTACGCTCAGAATTTGGAACGGTACAAAAGAGGACTTTACATCACTCTCCTTTTTCTGCCGCTGGTCTGGGGCGGATTCTGGCGCATGTACGGCGGCATTTACCGTGTATCGGAATTCACTCTCCGTCAATCCGTTGATTTGCCGGGACTGCGTTACATCCGGCACGGCAGGGGAGAAAAATTCATCTGTGATATCGCGCAGGATCTGCGTTTGAAAAATTTAAAAGTTTTCAACTATACCGCCGACGGTATATGGTCCGTTATTCTTCCCGGCGTAAAGGGGTTCAGCCACCCCATGTTCGTCAACTGGGGACGTAAGGTGTATGCAAATTACCCCGAAAAAGTCATGGCATATATTGATAAAGAGCGTCCGGCAGTTCTGGCATCCACGCCCTTTTTCCATCTCTCTTATGTGAAAGTGTGGGAATTCCAATATATGGGAACGGTTTATTCCATCTACCTGACGCGGGAGTAATAACGATAAGGATTTCTGAATTTTTACTTAAAAAAATTATCGGACAAATTCTGATACACGCTTGAAAAAATTACAATTTTGTGATATAGTAAATCAATTAAGATATCCTAAGTGAAAAATGAGAGTTTTTTTATTATAAAATTTATTAAGGAACAACAAAAATGAAACTGAATGTGAAACTGCCCCTTCTTGCCGGACTTGTTTTACTGTGCGGCTGTTACAACTATCCCCCGGCCCCGAAAGCCACTTACGGCGATACCTTTACACAGCGTGAAAAGGATAAGAATGATGAAATTTTCAAAGGCATGAAAAAACTGTCTCTTGCCGATGCTCAGAGAATCGCACTTCAGAACAATCCTGATTACATTTCCGCCTCTTTTGCAATCAATGCCGCTCAGGCAAAATATCATCAGGCGCTGGGCAGTTATTCTCCCGTTATCGGTGCGGACTTCACTCTCCGCAACGCCCATAACTGGACGACCCATCAGGTCAATGTTGCCAAGAGTGACGGCCACAGAAAACGTACCGACAGTTTCACCACCAGCACCGGTGTTTCCGCCAACTGGCTGCTCTTTGACGGTCTTGCCCGTGAATTCAATATGCTCTCTGCCAAAGTCGGTGTCAACTACCGCAAGAATCTTGAAGCGGATGCCTGCCGTCTGCTGATGCGCTCCGTTGCTTATGCCTACAACGAAGTTCTGCTTGCCATTGAAAACCGCCGCATTGCCGAAGAGGACCGCAAATTCCAGAAAACCTCTCTCAAGGATACCCAGTACAAATTTGATGTGGGTGCTGTTCCCCTGAGTTCTGTTCTCAACTTCCAGATTCTGATGAACAATGCCGATGTCCGCAAAGTTTCTGCCGACTATCAGTATGACGTGTCTGTCTACGCTCTGGCGGTTCTGATGGGTTATCCCGACGGTGTTCTGCCGGCTGATTTGGATTTCTCCAGCGACTTCAAGAACAATCAGCAGACTCTTCCCTCGGTTGAAATCTATCTGGATGCCGCCCTTGCCAACCGTCCGGATCTCAAAGGATACCGCGAACAGCTGCAGATTGCCCGCTATCAGATGTATTCCTCTTACAGCGCATTTTCTCCCACCGTTTCCGCTTTCATCAACTTCGGTTACGGCACCAGCTACAACCGTTATCATCACGCTGCCGTCCAGACTAACGGACACGATGAATCCCATTCCCCCTCTCTCAACTACGGTATCTCTGCCGACTGGACCATCTTCAACGGTCTGATCCGCTATAACAAGGTGCGTGAATACCAGGCAAATCTCGCTATCGCCGATTATGCCGTTGCCACCCAGTGGTTCACCGTTGTACAGGAAGTGCGTACCGCCCATGCCAACTATCTCCAGAGCATCAAAAAGAATAAGCTTTACCTCAAGACCCGCGATCTTTCAAAGAAACAGCGCGATCTGGTCGATGATGAATATCGTGCCGGTAATGCGGAACTGACCCGTCTGAATGAGGCTCAGCGCGACCTGGTTGAAGCCGAAACCAACCTCGCTTCAAGTTACATCAACATTCAGAATGCCCGCGCCCAGCTTGATGCCGCTGTCGGTGTCAACACCGCCGAATACTACATGAGCGCCCAGAACGCCTCCGGCAGCAAAGCCGCCCCCGGTCTGGAAAACCTGAAAGTTCAGGAAAACAAAGTTCAGACCGTCAAGAAAGCCGCTGTTCCTGCCAAGAAAGCTGCTGTCAAAGCCGCTCCGGCCAAGAACGCCGCTCCGGCGAAAAAGGCTGCTGTCAAAGCTGCTCCTGCCAAGAAAGCTGCTCCGGCAAAGAATACCGCCGCTCCGGCAATTCCGGCAAGTGCCACTGCGAAACCCGCAAAATAAGAGTACTTTCCTGCTATGTTCAAAAGAAAAGCACGGTATGAAGTAAGAACTGCCGGCGATCCGGTTCTTTCCCGGGCCGCCGCCCCTGTCGGCATGATTACAGATGAAATCAAGCAGCTTGCCGAAAAAATGTTTCAGAGCATGGTTGCCTTTGACGGCATCGGTCTGGCGGCGCCGCAATACGGCGAATCCCTGCGGCTGATCGTCATTGACGTACCGCTTTCTGATGAAGAAAAAGCCGCCGGATTGACTCCCTTTGAAGAGAGTATGTACAACTCTATGCCCATGGCTCTGGTCAATCCTGAAATCACCGCTGTTTCCGGCGATGTTGCCGAACGCGATGAAGGCTGTCTTTCTGTTCCTGAAATCTATGCGCCAGTCGTGCGTCCCGCCCGTGTTGCATTCCGCGCCCAGCTGCTCTCGGGTACACCCATTGAAGGTGAATGCGGCGGTCTGCTCGGACGTTGTCTTCAGCATGAAATCGACCACCTTGATGGATATCTTTTTACCGACAGACTCTCTCCTGAAGCCGCCCGGCGGATCGAAGGACAGTTCAAACGTCTGGTTGAATTCGGCAAAAGTCATGATTTCCGCAGAGTAACGCGCAAATGAATTCAAAAGTCTCATTTTTAACAGCCCTTGCCGGAAGCTGTTCCGGAATTTCCGTCTTCTACCGTCTGCGTTTCCAATCCCGGGTGCGGACTGTCTTTCACCTGATTTTAATGGGCATGTTCTGTTCGTTGCTTATGACCTGGGGTGAAGTTCACCGCAAGCGCGGCGTGTTTCAAGCCGGAATGAAAATTTTTGAATCCGTTTTCGGCAACAGGATTTTGAGTGATGCCAGGGGACTTGTCCCCGAAAAATCCCCCGGTGTTGAACGCTCCCTCAAACTTCCCAATGAGGGGGTGTTATGGTACATTCCCTCCGGCAAATTGTCCGGAACTTCTGAAGAGCTTGAAAAATTTTCCTATCTGATTCTCTGGGCTCCCGGCGGACTGGCGACTGCCGTCCGTACCGATGCCGGACGCTGGACGACCCACACCATGCTCCCCGGTGATGACCGCGTGAAACTTTCCGCTTCCGTCGTCATGACCACCTCTCAACTGCTTAAATTGAATCTTGTTTCCAAAGAAAAATGGGATTTTGATGATCTTGAATCCCTCTCCGTTAAAAATCTCGCCGGAACTTTTCAGGGTGTCTGGACAATTTCTCTCTTTGTTCAAAATCTCTGTCTTGCTTTACTGCTCCCCGTTCTCTACACCGCCATTTTTGTCGGTATGTTCCGTTTGACCTCCCACGGCAGATATCCCGTTCATCTTTCCCTGAGTGAATTCTGGAAAATCGGTGTCTATGCCGGTTTTCCCGCCATGCTGGTCGCAACTGCGTTCCCCGCTCTGGATCTCCCGTTGTTTTCGTTCAGCACTGTCTACATGGCAGGACTGCTGATTTACTGGCTCTACATCACAGCCGTAATTGAACGCGAATCAGCCGAACAGGAGTCCGGAGAAAATGAACAATAATCACGATTTTTTACGCATCCCCAACTGGTATCCCTATCTCGCCGCTTACGCTTTTCCTACCTCTTTTGTCCGTCTGCGGCCCGAAGCAATCGCTTTTCTCGCCGCTTCTGATGAAGAGAGGAAAAATATTTCCCGTTCCGTTTCCAAACAGGTTATTTCCGATTTGAAAGTGCCCATGTCCCGCATTCACGGCAACTGTTTTACCTCCACAGATGTCTGTTCTCCCACCGATACCGAGCGTTTCCAAAAGAAAAAAGGTGCCGTTTATTCCCCCGAAAGCGCATGGAAATTTCTCTGCCAAAGTGAAAAAATCCGCCGCGCTTCCGTTTGCGGGAATGTTGAATTTATCTGTTTGAGACCCTTCCGCAATATCAACAAAGCACGCGAATTCCGCCTCTTTATCCGCAATGGCAAACTCTGCGCTATGAGTCAGTACTGGCTCATCCGCCATTTCCCCGTTCTTGATAAAAAAGGACTCTTTTTCTGGCAGGCTGCCGAAAAAATGGTCAGCAATATCGTCTGGAATCTCCCCCTCGACGATTTTGTTATGGACATTTATATCACCAGCGATAACGAAATTTTAATCATTGATCTCAATCCCTGGGATTCTCCCACTGATCCCCTCCTCTTACGTTCCTGGGATAGAAATGACTGGGACTCCATCGGTCTCCAGGTCATGGCGCCTCCCACCCGCATCTCCGGAAACGTCCACGTCTCCTTCTGACCGCTTTTTTTTCGGTAGAAAAAAAAGCTTGGCAAAAAAAAGCGCGTAGCGGTCGGGTGCGTTGCCCGACCGGTCAGGGGGACTGGCTGTCCCCCTGACAACCCCCGGAATGCCCGTGGGTAGTTCTCAGGTAGAAAAAAGCTTGGCAAAAAAAGCCTTTTTATCGGTCGGGTGCGTTGCTTTACCCTGCGGTAAATAATCACCCGAGCCATACCAGACTGCGACAGGCAAACCCACGGGGTATCACATGGCTTGCCACGGCGTAGCCCGTCAGGGCGAAGACGGGCGCACCCATCTTGTCAGACAGGTCAGACAGGTCAGACAGGTCAGACACAAGCGCCACGCCCCCGCAACACGCATACCGCCGTTGCCATCAAAAAAGCCCTGCATTACCCTGTGGTAAATCTGCCCGTTGCACTACCCCTGCGACAACTTTGCACCCGAGCCAAACCAAACAGCGGCAGGCAAACCCCGGGGTATCACATGGCTTGCCACGGCGTAGCCCGTCAGGGCGAAGACGGGCGCACCCATCTTGTCAGACAGGTCAGACAGGTCAGACAGGTCAGACACAAGCGTCACGCCCCCGCACCCCGCATACCACCGTTGCCATCAAGTTGCCCTGCATTACCCTGCGGTAAATCTGCCAGTTGCATTACCCTTTCGGTAAATCTGCGCCCAAATTCTGAATAACCGCTGAGGTTTGCAATGCCAACCGGGCGGCGCTTACTAAGAATACTAAGAATACTAAGAATACCAGGTTTTTATTTGGGGCGCCGATGAGCAATAACCACCCCAACGGCACATCTTCGCCCGAGCCAAACCAGACTGCGGCAGGCAAACCCCGGGGTATCACATGGCTTGCCACGGCGTAGCCCGTCAGGGCGAAGACGGGCGCCCCCATCTTGTCAGACAGGTCAGACAGGTCAGACACAAGCGTCACGCCCACGCCCCCCGCATACCGCCGCAGCCATCACAAAAACTCAAAAAAATCACTGCATTTTTCAAGAGTAGACAAAAGATGTCCACTTGATTGCTTTATATTGTGTTTCAGATAGAGAAAACGCCGTTAAAAAGGGTCGTGAAAAATGAGAAAATACAAGAGCCGTTATCCGCCGGAAGAAACAGCTTCCGGTAAAGTGAAAAACTTTTTTTATCTTTTGTTGCATTATGCCGGAAGAGAGTATATATTATAAATAATATATATTGGGGTATTTTCCCCTGTCGGCTGAAAACAACAAAAAATAATTTTTGAAAGAATATTTCTATGAGCGAAAATCAGAATGAACCCGAAGTGAATACCACCGCCGGTTCCGGAGAGTACAGTGCAAGTAAAATCACTGTTCTTGAAGGTCTTGAAGCGGTCCGTATGCGTCCCTCCATGTATATCGGTGATACCGGTCAGCGCGGTTTGCACCACCTGGTCTATGAAGTTGTGGATAACTCCATCGACGAGGCTCTGGCGGGATATGCCAGCGATATCACGGTGACGATCCACAGCGATAACTCCATCTCTGTTGAGGATAACGGACGCGGCATTCCTGTGGATATGCACGAAAAAGAAAAGAAACCTGCCGTTGAAGTCGTGTTGACCATTCTGCACGCCGGCGGTAAGTTTGACCATAACTCCTACAAGGTTTCCGGCGGTCTGCACGGCGTGGGTGTCTCCTGCGTGAACGCCCTCTCCGACTGGCTGATTGCTGAAGTTTTCCGTGACGGACAGGCGTACAGAATCGGATTTGAACGCGGCAAAACCACGCAGCCGCTTCAGACGCTGGGAACCACCTCGAAACGCGGTACCAAAGTTTCTTTCAAACCCGACGGAACGATTTTCCCCGATACCATCTATGTCTGGGATATCCTTGCAAAACGTCTGCGGGAACTGGCATTTCTCAACAGCGGTATCAAAATCACGCTGGCTGATGAACGTGTGAATCCCGAGACCGGCGCACCCAAATCAGAGATGTTCCACTATGCCGGAGGTATCCGCGAGTTCGTTTCCATGCTCAATACCAATAAAAAGATCATCAACCCTGAAGTGATCTATTTCCACCGCGAAAAAGACGGTATTGATGTGGAAGTTGCCATGCAGTACAATGACGGTACTTCTGAAAACATCCACACCTACACAAACAATATCAACACCGTTGAGGGCGGTACGCACCTCACCGGATTCCAGGCGGCGCTGACCCGTACCATCAACAACTACACCAAAACCATGCTCAAGAACGACATCACCTTAACCGGTAATGACGTCCGTGAAGGTGTCGCAGCGGTCATCAGCGTCAAGGTTCCCGATCCCCAGTTTGAGGGACAGACCAAGACCAAACTCGGCAACTCCGAAGTCCGCGGTATCGTGGAATCAGTTATCAACGATGAGCTGGGCGCTTATCTTGAAGAAAATCCGATGATCGCCAAAGAAATCGGAAGCCAGGCCATGGTGGCGGCAAGAGCCCGTGAAGCTGCCCGCAAAGCCAAAGAGACCGTCCGCAGGAAGGGCGCGCTTGAAGGTATCGGACTGCCCGGTAAACTTGCCGACTGCTCCGACAGAGATCCCTCCAAAACCGAACTTTACATCGTTGAGGGTGACTCCGCCGGCGGTTCCGCCAAGTCCGGACGCGACAACCGCATTCAGGCGATCCTGCCCATCCGCGGTAAACTGCTCAACGTTGAAAAGGTCCGCCTTGACCGGATTCTGGACAACAAAGAAATCCAGTCTCTGATCTACGCTGTCGGTTGCGGATACGGTGACGAATTTGATATTTCCAAAGCCCGTTACCACCGCGTTGTCATCATGACCGATGCTGACGTCGACGGCTCGCACATCAGAACGCTGCTGTTGACATTCTTCTTCCGTCAGATGAAGCCGCTGATCGAAGCCGGTTACGTCTACATCGCCAAACCGCCGCTGTTCAAAGTCAGCAAAGGCAAGACTTACAGCCGCTACATTGATACCGAAGATCAGCTCAACCGTCTTTTGATCGAACTGGGTATGGAAGATCTCCATGCCACGACTTCCGACGGCAGAGAGCTGACCCTTGATGAAGTCAAGGAGCTGATTGCGCTTTACAACCGTGCCGCCGCCGTTGCCAACGGTTTGAGACGTGAGGGTATTGATGTGGATGCCTACTTCAACGCCATCAGAGAAGACGGCAGCTGTCCGATAAGTTACATCTCTGTCCGTGAAGCGGATGGAACGACCTTCTCCACCTTCTGCTACACTGCCGAAGAACAGGCTGAACTGACAACTGCCGCCGAAGAACGTCTGCGGAAAGTTCTGCCCGATCCGGAACAGGCCGCCAACGAAGCCGAGGCGCAGGAACGCCGCGCCGAAGTGCGCCGCCGTATTGATACGGTTTCCATTTTTGAGGCGAATGAGTGTGCCAAGGTTGTTGCCGATGTCAAAAATGCCGGTTTGACCGCCGGACAGATTTTCAGCGGCAAAGAAATGCTTTACAATGTCTCTTTCTCCGGCAGCGACAAGAGTGCCAAACAGCCGGTGAACAGTCTGGCGGAACTCTTCTCTGCCATCAGAAAGAGCGGACAGAACGGCGGCGGACTGCGTATCCAGCGCTACAAAGGTCTCGGTGAAATGAACGCCACCCAGTTGTGGGAAACAACCATGGATCCCGAAACCCGTTCCATGATCAAAGTGACGCTTGAAGATGCCATTCAGGCGGATCAGATTTTCACCCTGCTCATGGGTGACTCCGTTGATCCGCGCCGCGAATACATCGAGAAACACGCCGCAAACGTCAAAGATCTTGATATTTAACACGAAGGAAAAATTACTATGGCTGAAAAAGATATGCCCGTATTTGATAAAGATAAGAGTCTCCAGATTGCCATCAGTCAGATTGAAAAGGAGTTCGGAAAAGGCTCCATCATGCGCCTGGGCGAAACCGCCGCAACAGTGGATGTGCCTGTCATCAGCACCGGCAGTCTGGCGCTTGACCTGGCTCTGGGTATCGGCGGACTGCCCGCCGGAAGAATTATTGAAATTTTCGGACCTGAATCCAGCGGAAAGACCACCCTGTGTCTGCATGTGATTGCCAATGCTCAGGCAAAGGGCGGCAAGTGCGCCATCGTTGACGCTGAACACGCCATCGACCCCGGCTACGCCGCCAAGATCGGTGTGGATATCGACAATCTGCTCATCTCCCAGCCTGACTGCGGAGAAGATGCGCTCAACATCGTGGATACGCTCGTCCGCAGTAACGCCATTGACGTGCTGGTGATCGACTCTGTTGCGGCACTCGTTCCCCGCGCTGAAATCGAGGGACAGATGGGCGACTCCCATGTGGGACTTCAGGCGCGTCTGATGTCTCAGGCTCTGCGTAAAATCACCGGCGCCGCCAGCCGCAGCCGCACCTGCGTGATCTTCACCAACCAGATCCGCGAAAAGATCGGTGTGATGTACGGCAATCCCGAAACCACTCCCGGCGGTAATGCACTGAAATTCTATGCCTCCATCCGTATGGATATCCGCAAGACCTCAGTCATCAAGAACGGCGAAGATATCCTCGGCAACCGCGCCCGGGTCAAAGTCATCAAAAACAAGATGGCGCCCCCGTTCAAAGTTGCGGAGTTTGATATCATGTACAACGAAGGTATCTCCAAAGTCGGCTCCATCCTTGATGTTGCCACCAATCTGGGACTGCTTGAAAAACGCGGTTCATGGTTCAGCTTTGAAGGTGAACAGCTCGGACAGGGCAGAGATCAGACCAAAGCGGTCATCGCATCCACCCCCGAACTTCAGCAGAAACTCACCGACCGTGTCTATGAGGCACTCGGACTCAAAGAAGCTGAAAACACCCCCAATACACCTGCGGAGTAATAAAGTGAAGTTCTGTTCCCGGATTATTCTGATTTTTCTTGCCGGAGTTATCGTTCTGACTCCGGCGGTCTTTGGCGCAGAAAATTCCGGGAGCGAGGACTTGCGCATGGGCGATAAAGCGTTTGAAAACGGCGATTATGATTCAGCAGTCCGTTTTTTCAAAAAAGCTCAGGTTCTTCTGGGAAGTCCGCTGTGGGAACAGTGCGCCTTGAAACTCGGGAAATCCTATTTGAAGCAGGGAGATATCTTTTCTGCATCTGAAATGCTTACCCGCCTTAAAAAGCGCAATCCGCAGTTTCCCACCGGCGTTCTGCCCGGCTTGATCCTTGCCGCTGAGGGCAATTTTTCCGAAGCGGTCAAAGTCTTCAAAAAGGTCGCATCACAAAACGGACCGGAACGCCTGGAGGCACTTTATCAGCAGGGACTTGCCTGTTTGAATACCGGTGCTTATGCCGATGCGCTCAAAGCGTTTGAGGAACTGGATAATTCTCCGGTTCCCGAAATCAGCCGCAAGGGAAGATATGCCCGGATCTACACGTTGGTCCACAGCGGCGATTACAAAAAAGCTGATGAAGTGCTTGATAAAACCGCTGCTTCTCCTGAAAGAGACCGTTTGAATATGTTCAATCTGGTTAAACGCGGAGACCTTGCCGGTTTCAAAGTTCTCTGGTCAAAAGCGCGTGAACAAAGCGGTGATCCCCGTCCTGAAAAACTCCTTTACGAGATTTGCCGTACCGCTGCGGATCTTTTTGAACAGAAACAGGATGCGGACTTTGCCGCCCTCTGTCTCAATGACAGTTTCAAATTTGCTCCGGGCAATACGGAACGCAAAGATGTCATGCATCAATTGTTCAACTTGCAGTCACGCAGCAATATTGACGGAGCGCGGGATACGGTCAACCGGTATTGTTCGGCGTTTCCGGAAGCCTCTGATAAAGCACTTCTGCGCTTGCAGTGCGGCAGACTTTTTGCTGCCAACAACCGTTACAAAGAGGCAGTGGAAATATTCAAAGAGGTCATCAAAGATGCCGACAATCTTCTTGATGAACGCCGTTCTGCCGCATTTGATGCTTCCGGAGCCGCTGAAAAAGGCAATTTGATCGAGACGGCGAAGGAGATGTATCTTTATCTGATCAACCGTTCCACAACGCCTGAAGTCAAACAGATGTCCGAATTCCGTTTCGGAGAGTTTTTCGTCCGTCAGAAAGATTACGCCTCTGCTGAAAAATATTTCAACCGCGTCATATTGCAGAACGGTTCCATGGCGGAAGAGGCACGTTACCGTCTTCTTGCGGTTTTAATGGATACCCGTCAGTATGCCCGTGCCAAACAGACTGCTGAAAAACTGCTTGAGGCAAAGACTCCTGAATATGCCAATTACGGACGTTACCGTCTGGCGGAACTGACCGAACTTGAAGGCAATCTTGCTCTTGCGCGCAAACTTTATCTTGAATATCTGAACAAGGCTCCCGCAAGTTCACTTGCTTCTGCCGCGGCGTTTTCCGCAGCTCAGCTGGCGGAAAAGTCCGGAGACCTCACGATAGCCGCTGCGGAATATCTGGATTTTGTCCGGAAGTATCCCGGAGATATCAACGCCGCACCGTCACTCTTTCTTGCCTTGCGTGCCGATTGTCTTTCGGGCGGAAAGCAGATTGCGGAAAAGTGTCTGGAGCTGATGACAAAAAGTTATTCCCAAACAAAAGAATACAACGCATCTTTGCTCCAGTTTGCGGACTACTTTTTCAATCACGGCAATTATTCCCGCGCTCTGGAACTTCTGAAAAAGAAGAACAAACTCAATGACCGTGCGGCGGCATTCATACTTCTTGAAAGCCGTGTCCGTCAGGCGGCGGGCAATGCCGCCTCTGCGCTCCAGCTTGCGCGTGAACTGCTTGAAAAATATCCCGATGCCCCCGAAGCGGTCGAAGCCAATTTCCTCTGCGGAAACATCCTTGCCGATCTCGGAGAAACCAGTCTTGCCCTGACGCATTTCAAAAAGGCTGAAAAACAGCGTGTTTCCGGCATTTTTGCGGAAATCATTTCAGGCAGGATCGCGGATTGTTCGCTCTCGCTCTACACCGGCAGTGATTTTGACCGTCATCTGATTGAAGATGCCCTGAAGCGGTATCTCAAACTTGCAGAAGAAGCCAAATTGCCTGCGGTGAAACTTCAGAGTATCTGCAAGGCGGGCAATTGTTATGCCCGTATGGGAAATCACCGCAAGGCGGTTGAGAATTATGAAAAGACGCTTTATTTTGCCGCTTTGCTCAAAAACAACAATTTTCAGCCGGATCCCATCTGGTGTGCGCGCGCTGCTTACGGCGGTGCCAGAGCTGCATTCAAGGGTAGAAAACCGGAGGGACTTGTCCGCGCCCTGCGGCTGATCCGGCTTTACGAAAAACTTGAGCTGCCCGGAACCGGAGAGGATTTCGGAACACTGCGCAAGCAGCTGCATGAAGCTTATAATTTGCTTAAAAGAAAGGGAAAATAACAAATGTTTTTACTTCGTCTGATCCGGGACGGCGGTCCTGTCATGTGGATTATTTTGATATGCAGTATCATTTCTCTTTTTGTTTTTCTCATGAAAGTATTTCAGTTTCATCGGGAAGAAATCAATGTCCGTGAACTTCTGCGCGGTCTCTTTAACGTACTCAAACGTGAAGGACTGGTAGAAGCAATCACCCTCTGTGACCATACGCCGGGACCGGCTGCCAAACTGCTCGGCGCGGCAATTGTCGCCTATCAGCGCGGGGATGAAGATATCCGTGCTGCCATTGATGAAGCGGCACTGGAAGAGATTCCCAAACTGGAACGGCATTTAAATATTCTTTCAACCCTCGGTTTTGTCATGCCGCTGATCGGACTTTTCGGAACGGTTATCGGTATGATCAAGGCCTTTGAAGCGGTGCGTGTGAGTTTATCTTCAACCGCCATTGCCGGAGCTGTTACCATGGCATTGATTTCCACCGCCGCCGCCCTGGCTGTGGCAATTCCCTGCTACATCGGCTACAATTACCTTTTGAGCCGTGTCAATACCATCACACTGGATATGGAAAAAGCCGCCCTGGAAATTACCGCCTTCTTTGAGCGCCGGCGGAAAAACAATCCGGAGAATAAATAATATGCCGCGGAATGATTTGAAATTCGGCTCCCGCCGTTACGCCCCGAAACTCAAGCCTAAAACCGGATGGCCGGAATTGACGGCTCTCATTGATGTATTGTTCATCATGCTGCTGTTTTTTGCGCTTTCAGGTTCTTTCGTGCGTATTTCCGGTATCCGCGTGGATCTGCCCCGTTACACGGCGCCGAACAAAGCAGACGTGGAACGTCTGGTCGTAACCGTATCTCCGCCCGAAGTTCCCGGAAAACCCTGTCAGGTGTACTTTCAGGATAAACTTGTGACGATGGATATGCTCAAACAGGAGTTTTTCAAACTCAACGACTCCTCCAAACGGACAAGCATTGTTGTTTACGCCGACCGCAGTGTGCCTTTTGATACGGTATCTCAGGTCATGGCTCTTGCCGGTTCTGCGGGAATTTCAGGTTTTATCGCTCTGGGAACGCCTGATGTCAAGCGTGAAACCCGCTTTGAGCAAAGGTAAAAGTTATGCGGAAGTGGCGTTTTACCCGTCCGGCGTCATCGCCTTTTGCAGCAACAGCGGCGGCTCTGGCAATTGCTGTTGGTGTTCATGCGCTGTTCCTGCTGCCCGGGTACCGGACAAAAGAACAGGATGCTGAGGCCAAGTCTCCGGGTATTCAAATGCTTAATTTTTCCACTTTTTCTCAGAAGCAGCAGAATGATTTTCAAAACTGGCTGGCAATTCATGATCCGTCACAGATTGCCCGGAGTAATTCCAAATCAGGTTATACGGCTGTTCTTAAAAACAACAAGCAGATCAATGTGCATGTTGAACCTTACCGCATGGCGGAAATCCGTACTCAGATCAATCTGACGCCGTTTTCCCCTGTCCCTGCCGGAAAACTTTCCGTCAAAGATCTTCCGGCAGTCATGGAGCAGAAAAACGCAATCCGTCCCGAAAGAAAAGTCCTGATTTTTGATGAATCCGGCAAAAGCATTTCTGCTGATATCCGTGTCATTCCCGGGCGTCTGGGCAGCAACCGTCCGACTGTTGTCACCGTTACAGATTCCGGAAAAACCGCACAAGTTTTTGTCAACAGCTCCTGCGGCGTAAGAGAACTTGATCTTGCGGCGCTGGCCGCCGTTGCAAAAATGAATCTCAAAAACAGAACCACTCTGACTTTTGTCTGGCCCGGGAGAATGGAAAAATGATTGAACTGGCTTATTCCGACGCTTTTTTTCTCTATCTGCTTGGCTGGCTGATCCTGCTCGGACTGTTGGCGTGGAGAGAACATCTGCGCAGCAGGAATCACCATCGCAAAATTTTCAGAAGCAATGTGTTTCATTGCAGCAAGTGCAATCATACCTTTGTTTCGGATTCCCGGGTCAATCTTCACCGCTGCCCCAACTGCAATGCCATTTGTATCCGTCACCGCCGCAGAGACAGTATATGATGACTTTCAATGATGGAAATGCTCAGAGTCTTTTTTGAGGAAACGTTCTTATGAAAAATACGGTGTTTGATGTTATGAAATTCTTGAAGTGCACTTTTCCGGTAATTTTGATTCTGCTGCTTTCAGGCTGTTGTCTTTTTGATCCTCTCCCCGACGGCAAAGCCCCCGACGGAATCATTATCAGCAATGCCCCCCGGCAGGATTTCGATGTCTCCTCTGCCGTCAACTATATGACGACCTCGCTTTCAATCTATCTTCTGACAAATCCTCTGCCGGAAAATGTCATTTCAGTTGATGCCGACAATGAAACCCGTGCCGCCGCCTCGGCTGTCCTTGACGAACTCAGCCGTATCACCGGCGTTCAGAGGAAAAATCCCCCCTGTCCGCAAATCCTCAAAAGCCGCGCCGGTAAAGACTGTTGGGATTTTTCCCTCTCTGTCAACGGCAGGACCCTTTGGAAAGAACACTTGCGCCTGACCCTCATGTCCGGCACAAAAAATCAGGAAAAAGATAAAAAATGAACAGTCCCATGCCCCGTAAATTCGTCTATCCCGGTCCGGAAGCGGGATGCTCTTATCACAATCACAGCAATTGGAGCGACGGTGCTTCCTCCATGGAAGAGATGTGCCGTGCCGCCAAAGCCGCAGGATTGACCGAATTCGGTCTCTCTGACCACTTTGTCATCCATCCGGACCCCGAAGAAAAATTCATTGACTGGGCTTTGCCCGTTGAGAAACTTGAAGACTATATTGCCGCCCTTCAGAAACTTAAAGCGGAACTTGATGATGATAATTTCACCCTGCGTATCGGTCTTGAAGTTGATTTTTTCTTTGAAAATATTGATGAAGTAACAGCATATCTTTCACGTTATCCCATTGATTACCTGATCGGTTCCGTCCACTATGTCGGACGTTTCCCCGTTGACCACAGCGTCCCCCCCTGGGAAAAACTTTCTGCTCAGGAAAAAGAGGAAATCTGTCAGGAATACTGGCGCAAAGTCCTCGGCGCCGCCTCATGCGGTAAATTCCTCTTTCTCGGACATCTGGATTTAATCAAAAAGTTTGCCCTCATCCCCGATGTGGAACGTTTTCTGCCGCAGGCTGAAAAAGTCCTCGATGCCGCCGCATCTACCGGTACCGGCATAGAACTTAATACCTCCGGCTGGTTCAAACCCTGTCAGGAACAGTATCCCTCCGATGCCATCCTTGCCGCCGCTCAGAAAAGACGTGTCCCCGTCGTCATCAATCCCGATGCCCACGATTCTGCCCACGTCAACCGCAACTTCCAAACCGCCGCCGCTCTGCTCCAATCCCTCGGCTTTTTAAGATAAGAGGCGTGGGAGCCGGGGGGAAGAGGAAAAACTTTTTTTCACGGGAAAAAAAGTTTTTCCTCTTCCCCCCGGACCCCCCATCTCTTTTTCAAAAAAAGCGGAGTAGGGCTGCTCCCGTTGGTCGCAGTTTGGGGGATGGATGTTTTTTGCTGCTCCCGTTGAAAAGCAGCTTTGGGGGGAGTGTTGGGGTCTTCTGTTGGAAACAGCGTATTTTTGTAAGAGGTTTTTTATGGAATGGGTCAGTCCGAATTTGAAAAAACTGCCGCGGCAGAGTAATTTTCCCTTGCAGGTTGCCGGTGTTTATTATTGCAACAACTGCGTTTTTCCCAAAACTGAACGAACGATGCAGCACTTTGAGGTGAGTTTGCGCCTGAACAGGGAATCTGCTGAGTTGTGCAATGATCTTGTGGATAACTTGCCGATCAATATGTCCTGGCCGCATACGATTTTCAAAATGCCAGGCATGAATACTTCAATAGAAGACTGGAATCCGCGCAATACCATTTCATTCTCTTATGAAGCAAAAGATTGTGATCTGCTCAGAGAGTGGAATCTTATTCCCGATGAAAAATTCTGGCAGATTACGATGGAGCCGAAACTTGAAGCGTTGATTTCCCAATGGCGCAGTCTGCTGCGGTGCTACACCTCTGACGGCGTCATTGATCAGTTGGACTGGGTGTGCTTTCAAATCCTGCGGGAACTGGTCTTTTTACGGCGCAATCCGATCGAAGAGGACTCTTCCGGACGTATCCGCAACGCCGCTCTTTATCTGGAACAGCATCATGACAGAAAAATCAACTGCGATGTTATCGCTGAAAAATTCGGATTTTCCCATGCCTCTTTTTTCCGGCATTGGAAAATGCAGTTCGGCGTTTCTCCGCAGGAATATCTGAAAAATTACCGCCTTGAAATCTCAAAACGGCGGTTGGATTATACGCAGCTTCCCGTTGCGGATATTGTCCGTGAAATACATTTTTCCAGCATTGCCGCTTTTCACCGTGAGTTCAAAAAACGTTACGGTCTGACGCCCAATCAGTACAGAAAAAAGAATCAATAGCGGTAAGTTGCAAGTCTTGAGTGCATGAAACTGCGCAGGAGTCTTCCCTGACAGCCCAAGCCGTTTGCCTTTGCCGGTTCAATGGCGTTGATATACATGGTGCGGTCAACTTTGCCGCGTTTGAGCATGGTATAGGTGGCGGCACAACCGAAGTGATTGCGGATTGCCAGCCAGTTTTTACGGAAATCCCTGAGACTTTCAGCACGTCCGAGTCCGATGGCAAGAAGTTTGAGCGCATCGTAGGAAATCGTTTCAAGATTGCCCGGTTCGTGGAAGTGGCGGCGGCGGAAACCGGCACTGAAGTCTTTGAATTCCTCTGACGTTTCAGACGGCGTGAAGCACGAAATATAAACGCAGTCTCCCGGATCTTTTACCGTGAGAGATTTGAAAAATTCAGGGGTATCCCAACCGTCCGTACCGCAGATTGCGCCCTTGTATCCCTTTTGCCGCAGTTCCGCAAGAATCGCCGCCGCACGTTTGCCCCGGGCGGATACGATGATCGCCTGAGGTCCGGTTATTAAAGCTTCGTTGATGGCTTTGCTGAAATTGTTATCGCGGTAGACAGGCGTATCCGTCACCGTACCGCCGAGGTCGCGGAATGATGCCGCCACTGCACGGGCGTTGTTTCTTTCGCAGACGGCCTCCGGGGAGTTATCCATCAGCACGCAGATACGCTGCATCTGACGCCAGTACCACAGGTAAGCCGCCAGAGCCTCGCTTTGCTGACTGTCGGTGTAGATACTGCGGAAAATAAAGGGATTGGCGTTGACATTTGAATCCGCCGTATCCCGGGCGATGATTGTCGGGATACTGTATTTTTCTGCCGGAGCAAAGACATTTTGCAGTTCATCGCCGGTATTTCCGCAGATAATACCGCTGACGCCGGCTTGCACCGCAGAAAGATAAGCGGTATATGCGCCCTCTGCCGCAGAATCAAAAACAAGCAGTTTAACGGTCCGGTTGTTGATACCGCGCTGACTGTTGAGTTCATATTCGGCATACTGTAAGCCTGAGAGCATTCTTTCGCCCTGAATTTTATCCGCACCGGTGAGGGGCAGGAGTGCGCCGATAAGAACCGGACCGTTTCCTTTGCCGGGAATAGGCTGCGTGTGTTCAACACATCCGCAGAAAAGCAGGATTATTCCGAAGAATAAACTCAGGAAACGGAATACTTTTTTCATTCTTCATCTCCTGAAATATCACTTGTTCCCAATGCTTTGAGTTTGGGGTCTCCGGGCATGATGCCGCGTTCGGTGGAACGGATAAAGTCGGTGAAAAGCGTGATATCCGGATTATCCGGATGGGCAGCAAGGATTTCCTCTACGGCATTGGAGGAATTCAACCCTTTGAAAAAGAAGGTCTTGACCGCCTGACGGATGGCGAAACGGCGGGAGTTGTCAAATCCCGCCCGGCGGAGTCCGACGACATTCGGACCGCAGACACATTCGTTTTCAGCCAGCATGCAGTACGGCGGGATATCCTGACGGATGATGGTTCTTGCGCCGATCATGGCAAGCGCACCGATACGGCAGAACTGGTGAACGAGAACGTAACCTGAAACAACCGCACCGTCGCCGACGATCACGTGTCCGGAAAACGCGGTCTGATTGGCTGCGGTCACATGATTGCCGATACAGGCATCGTGTCCGACGTGGACAAACGCCATTAAAAGTGTGTGATCTCCCACCGAGGTTTTGCGTCCCTCAAAAGGTGAACGGTGAATCGTGACATATTCTCTGATCGTTGTATTGCTGCCGATGATTGTGGGAGCGTAAGTGTCGGGTTTGAAACGGTGATCCTGAGGGTCTTCACCGACGATTGCGCCGCAGTAGATACGGGTTCCGGAACCGATGGTGGTCCAGCGTCCGATTTTGACATGTGCATCAATCCGGCAGTTGTCGCCGATGATGCAGTCCTCTTCAATGACGGTGTAGGGACCGATATGCACATCTTTGCCGATCTGCACACCGGGAGCTATAACTGCTGTGGGATGTATTGCCATATCAAACCTCTTCCTTTAAATAATCCGATTAAAAAACATTCTCCGGGAAAAATGTATCCTTCCCCTCAACAAATACCCCGCTTTTCTTGAAAAGGAGAGGGGGTCCGGGGGAGGGGGAAAACTTCTTTTCCCGTGAAAAGAAGTTTTCCCCTTCCCCCGGTACCATCGCCCCCTTATCAGGAAACGACGGTTCCGAAGGAGGCGTCTCCGTTGAGGACACCTTCAAGGGCGCCGGGGGCGGCAAAGTCGAAGACGATGATCGGCAGATTGTTGTCGCGGCAGAGAGAGAATGCGGCGGCATCCATGACTTTGAGATCCAGTTCCAGTGCGCGGTCAAAGGTGAGCGTATCGAAGCGGACTGCATCGGGATACTTCTTGGGATCTGCGGAATAAATACCATCGACTTTGGTTGCTTTGAGGACGGCATCACATTCTGTTTCAATGGCGCGCAGTGCGGAGGCGGTGTCGGTGGTGAAATAGGGATTGCCGGTGCCGCCTGCGAAGATGACCAGTTTGCCGGCGGAAAGGGCTTTGCGGGCATTTTCAGCACTGTAACGCGGAAGCATACCGTCAACGCCGAAGGCACTCTGAATGATGGAGTCAACGCCTGCCATGCGGAAGTGTTCCTGCAGGGCGATGGCATTCATCATCGTAGCCAGCATACCCATATGATCGGCACGGACTCTATCCATACCGCCGCTGCTTCCGGCAAGACCCCGCCACAGATTTCCGGCGCCGACGACCAGAGCGACTTCAACGCCCTGATCCAGAACTTTGCGGATCCTTTCAACAATGACCATGATGGCATCGGACTGATATCCATGCTCCTGGTTTCCTTTGAGAGCTTCGCCGCTGAGCTTGAGAAGAACGCGGTTGTAACGGAACTGACCCATTTTTTTACCCCTTATATGAAAAATGTTATATTGATAAACTTGAACTGTCTATCAATATAACACAACAAACCGTTTTTAGCAACAGCAAAATGCAGAATTACCTGATGAAATTGGTTCTGACGACATCTTCACGCACCGGAAGCGGAATTCCCGCAGCTTCAGCTGCCGCACGGCATTTGAGAAAATATGCCATGTTGCGGGCGAGAGTACGCATGATCTGCATGCCTTCAAGATCCTGTCTGACATCATCGGGCGTGGAACCGTGAACCATATTCCAATACTGCGAACCGATGACCGGCATCTGGCTTATCAGAAAATATTTGTTGATCTGATCCAGCGTTGCCGTGGTTCCGGCGCGGCGGGCCGAGGCGACTGCCGCCGCAGGTTTCAGATAAAAATGTCTGCCTCCGGAGAAAAACAAGCGGTCAAGGAACGCCGTCAAAGCGCCGTTGGCAGAAGCGTAGTACACGGGAGAACCCACAATGACGGCATCACAGGTTTTGACCTTTTCAATGCAGACATTGACAAGATCATCAAAGACGCATTTGCCTGTTTCGCGGCACATACCGCAGGCATTGCAGCCGGCAACCGGATCATTCCCGATATGGAAAATTTCGGAGCCGATACCCTCTTTTTCAAGGGTACCGGCGATTTCTGAAAGGGCGGTGAAAGTGCAGCCATCCGCATTGGGACTGCCGTTGATTAAAAGAACTTTCATTATTCAACTCTTGTTTTAAGAAAGTTAGTGTCAAAATTTTCTTAAAATATATTTCTTTAATTATTTGATAATCAATATAATAATTGCAAAAACTGCAATTTCCTTGTATTTTTTCTAAAAAAAAGGGTGACAAAAGAGCCGCTTTGTTGTAAATTATCTTGTCCCATCAAACCTCCAACAAAGGAGGACGCTTTTGAACACCCAAATTACAAAATTTACTCGTTGGATCTGCCGTCAACTTACCA
>SUVX01000046.1 GCA_015061725.1 Lentisphaerota bacterium | reverse complement strand
CAGGCACGATGTGCGGTGATGAGAAAGATGCTGCTGATCCTCAGAGGCATGGTTATCGCCGATAAAGAATTTGATAAAAATTACAAAAATATTTCAAAATCGGCTTGACTTTAAGCAAACCATCTGACAAGGGTAGATGGTTCTTGGGGAAGGGGAAAACTTCTTTTCACGAGAAAAGAAGTTTTCCCCTTCCCCAAACCCCAACCCTTTTCAAGAAAAGCGAAGTATTTTATAAAGTAAGAACAGTATCCTACGGGTAATTATCTACCCGTATAGGGAACAGAGCCTTTCAAAAAAAGCGGGGTATGGCTGCTCACGTTGTTCGCAGCGTGGGGTGGGCAAGGGCAGACAACTGCGACTCATCCTGTAAACAAGGCAAAAAAAATCCTGCCGCATGACTGCAGCAGGATTTTTTCTTGAACTCAAATAACTTACTTGGAAGTATATTTGGTGTGGAGCAGGTGGTGAGCCTTCTCGCTTCCGGGAGTTCCGAGATACTCGTTGTAGAGTTTCTGGATATCCGGGTTTTCGTGAGAAAGACGCAGGGTCTTGCCGGCATCCTCAGCATAGAGACCTTTCATGCGCTTTTCAAGCAGCGCAGTGTCGCCATGCAGGAAGGGCTGACCGCCGCCGTTGATACAACCGCCGGGGCAGGCCATGATTTCAATAGCCTGGAAACGGTTGGGATCGGCGCGGACCATATCTAGAACCTTGCGGGCATTGCCCAGTCCGGAGCAGACGGCAACGTTGATGACCTTTCCGGGAGCGATTTCAACTTTGGCTTCCTTGATGCCGTCCAGACCGCGGACGACACGGAAGTTGATGGCATCGCCTTCGAGGTTCTTGCCGTTGAGCATGTAGTAGACGGAACGGCAGGCCGCTTCAAGCACACCGCCGGTGACACCGAAGATGTCAGCGGCACCGCTGGATTCACCCAGGGGGCTGTCAAAGGTGTCATCATCCATGTTGGCAAGGTTGACACCGGCTTCGCGGAACATCTTGCAGAGTTCGCGGGTGGTGACAACATAGTCAACATCACGGACGCCGTCATTGGCAAATTCCGGACGGGCGGCTTCGTATTTCTTCGCCTGGCAGGGCATGACGGAAACAACGATCAGATCCTTCGGAGCAACACCGATCTTCTCGGCATAGTAGCTCTTGGCGATCGCGCCGAACATCTGCTGCGGAGATTTGCAGCTTGAAGGAATGTGCAGCAAGTCAGGATAGTTATGCTCGATGAAGTTGATCCATCCGGGGCAGCAGCTGGTGAGGATCGGCAGATTCTTTCCGGCTTTGATACGTTCAACGATCTCGTTGCCTTCTTCCATGATGGTGAGGTCAGCGGAGAAGTTGGTGTCAAAGACTTTGTCAAATCCCAGAGCGCGGAGTCCGGCAACCAGTTTTCCGGTCACAGGAGCGCCGGCTTCAAAACCGAATTCCTGACCGACAGCAACGCGGACGGCGGGAGCAGTCTGAACGATAACGGTCTTCTTGGGATCGTTGATGGCGTTCCAGACTTTCTTGACATAACTGATACCGGTGATGGCACCGACGGGACAGGCGTTGACGCACTGTCCGCAGAAGGTACAGCTGGTATCGGCAAGCGGAATCATGCTGGCGGTACCGACCTTGGCAGAGAATCCGCGGCCGTTACCGGTCAGGGCGCCGACGGTCTGAACTTTGTTACAGACAGTTTCGCAGCGGCGGCACATGATACATTTTGAAAGATCACGCATGATCGCTTCGCTGGAATCATCAACTTCAAAACGGTTCTTGGCACCGGAGAAGGAAACTTCCTGGATTCCGAATTCAGCAGCGAGCATACGCAGTTCGCAGTCCTGGTTCTTGGCGCAGGTCAGACACTTCTGCGGGTGATCGCTGAGCATAAGTTCCAGAACAGTGCGGCGGGCATTCAGAGCGCGCTGGCTGTTGGTGTGGACCACCATGCCTTCCATGACAGGAGTGGCACAGGCGGGAGCCAGATTGCGGCGGCGTTCAACTTCCACCACGCAGATACGGCAGCTGGCGGGGTTATTGGTGACGTTGCAGCCCAGACCCTCGCAGTAGCAGAGGGTCGGAATCTTGATATTGAGTTTGCTGGCGGCTTCCAGAATGGTGGAGCCGGCAGGTACGGAAACCTGCTTGCCGTTGATAGTAAGATTGACAGTAGTATTCATTCTTGCACTCACTTTTTGACAATTGCTTTTTTCGGACATCCGTCGATACAGGCACCGCACTTGATACATTTGGCTGCATCAATGGTATGGAGCTGTTTGAGTTCACCCTTGATCGCATCCACCGGACAGTTGCGTTTGCACTTGGTACAACCGATACAGTCTTCGGTAATGGTCAGGGTATAGAGTTTTGCACAGGTACCGGCGGGGCATTTTTTGTCCACAACGTGGGCAAGATACTCGTCACGGAAGTAACGCAGAGTACTCAGAATCGGGTTCGGCGCAGTCTGACCGAGTCCGCAGAGCGCGGTGTCAGTAATGGTCTTTGCCAGGGATTCCAGTTCATCGAGCATTTCAACAGTTCCGTTGCCGTCGCAGATCTTCTCAAGCATTTCGAGCATACGGCGGGTACCGATACGGCAGGGGGTGCATTTTCCGCAGGATTCATCCTTGGTGAAGTCCAGATAGAACTTCGCCATGGCGGGCATGCAGTCCTTGTCAGACAGAACGATCATACCGCCGGAACCCATCATGGAACCGATCTTGGAAAGGTTGCCGTAGTCGATCGGGGTATCAAGGTTTTCTTTGGTGATACAGCCGCCGGAGGGTCCGCCGGTCTGCACCGCTTTGAATTCACGTCCGCCGGAAATACCGCCGCCGATATCATAGATGATCTCGCGCAGGGTGGTTCCCATCGGAACTTCAACCAGACCGACGTTGTTGATCTGTCCGGCAAGAGCAAACACCTTCGTTCCGGAGTTGCCGCTGATGGTGCGCTTGAAGTTGCCGTTTTCGTCAAATTCAGGCTGCCAGTTACCGATTTTGCTGTACCAGCCGGCTCCCTTGCGGATGATGACGGGAATGGAAGCATAGGTTTCAACGTTGTTAACGTTGGTGGAGCAGCCCCAGTAGCCGCCGCCGATGTTGGCGGGGAACGGCGGTTTGGTGGTCGGTTCGCCGCGCTGACCTTCCATAGAGTGGATGAGGGCAGTTTCTTCACCGCAGACGAATGCACCGGCACCGAGCTTGATTTCAATATCAAAGCTGAAGTTGGTTCCCATGATGTTGTCACCGAGCAGTCCGGCTTCGCGGGCCTGGTCGATGGCAAAACGCAGACGGTTGACAGCCAGCGGATATTCCGCACGGATGTAAACCAGACCGCGCTGTGCGCCGATGGCATAAGCACCGATGGCCATGGCTTCGATCACGCTATGGGGGTCACCTTCCATGATGGAACGGTCCATGAAGGCACCGGGGTCACCTTCGTCAGCGTTACAGACGATGTATTTTTCTTCAGCCTTGACACCGGCAGCGATCTTCCATTTGAGACCGGTCGGGAATCCGGCACCGCCGCGTCCGCAGATACCGGAGTTCAGAACTTCCTGAACGACGCCGTCAGTGGTCATGCTGAACAGACACTTTGCCAGAGCCTGATAACCTTCGTTGGCGATGTATTCTTCAATATCTTCGGGATCGATCAGACCGCAGTTGCGCAGAGAAAGACGCATCTGTTTGGCATAAAATGCCATCTGGGCATAATCTTTGACACGGGCTTTGAGCATGGGTTCCATGAAAAGCAGACGTTCGACCGGCTGTTTGCCGACGATGTGGCTTTCGACGATCTCTTTGGCATCATCGGGAGTCACCTGCACATAGAAAACGTTGTCGGGCATGACCTTGACGATCGGTCCCTGGGCGCAGAAACCGAAGCAGCCGGTCTGAACGACACGCACATCGTTTTCAAGTCCGTTTTCTTTGATGTATTTTCTGAGATTATCCATCAGTTCTTTGGCGTTGGAGGCATGGCATCCGGTACCGCCGCAGCAGAGGATATCTTTTTTGACGGAGTTGATATCGTGGACATCAGTGCTGCGGAGGGCAACTTTGCCTTTGGCAGCGTTGAAAGCACTCATCAATGCTTCCTGAGAAGTGATCTTATTCATAAAAACTTACCCCAGCTTTTTATATTCGTTGATGATTTCGACCGCTTTGGCAGGAGTGACTTTTCCGTACACTTTACCGTTGACCATCACAACGGGAGCAAGTCCGCAGGCACCGACGCAGCGCAGAGCAGAAATGGAAAAGAGTCCGTCTTCAGTCGGGTTGGTGTCGGCTTTGATTCCGAGGACACGTTCAAACTCCTGAAGGACGCGTTCTGAACCTTTGACGTAGCAGGCGGTTCCCATGCAGACGTCGATGCAGTATTTGCCTTTGGGTTCGGTGGTGAAGTAGTTGTAGAAACTGACCACGCCGGAAACATGAGCTTCAGCGATGTAGAGTTTCTTGGCAACGTGGATCTGGACTTCGCGCGGCAGATATCCGAAGATTGCCTGGGCGCGGTGCAAAACCTGGATCAACCGTCCGCGGCGACGCTCATCATTGCGGTCAATGCCGAGACCATCGATGAAAGCATCGAGTTCGGCAAACTTGGCGGCTGCTCCTTCCGACATTTTGTTGCAACACATTTTTTTCTTATCCTTATTGTTATTAAAACCAACGCCTTTTCCGCTCAAGCGGAGAAAGCATATAACTTGTTTTCTTCTTCAACTGTAATGCCGGGTCCTCCCTTTCCGGCATTGAATTGTCATGTTTTATAATTATGTCAATAAACCTGAAATAAAGTTTTATTCTGTCTTATTCTTCTTTGCACGCGACTGTTTGCGCCGGACTGACAGCATGGCGAGACCGCCGGCTATCACTTCGCGCTGAACAACAACATCCGGCGGAACTTTCAACGAAACATTGGCAAAGTTCCAGATATATTTCACCCCGAGTTCAACCAGTCTGTCTGCAACAGATTGTGCCGCTGTATTTGAAACACAGATAACGGCGATCTCAGGGGGATTTCCGGCAAAACATTCTGCCATCGTATCAATGTCTCTTACTGTTCTGCCGTAAAGACACTGACCGATTTTATCCGCAGAGGAATCAAAAACCTGCTCAATATGGAATCCGTAAAGTTCAAAATCGTTGTATCCGAGCAGGGCGGTACCGAGTGAACCGGCACCGATGAGAACGGCGGGAATCGTCTGCTCCCAGCCGAGATAATTCTTGATATATTTAATCAATTCATTGATATCGTATCCGACACGGCGTTGACCTGAAATACCGGTAAGGGAAATATCTTTACGGACAACGATCAATTCGATTTTCATATACTCGGCAAGTTCCGTTGAGGAAACACTTGTTTTGCCTTCAGCCTGCATTTTGAGCAGCTTATGCAAATAAGTCGGCATCCTCCGGATTGCCGGTATGTTCAGCAATTTATTCTGTCGCATAAAGAAAAGTCCCCGTCGGAATCAACAGAAAATTCCGTTTTTTCCGCATGTTCCACCGCTGCGACGACCACGGTGAAAATCTTTCCCTTACACGCCGCACCTTTAATATAACACAAAAAATATCTATTTGCAAATTTAATTACACAAAAAATATCTATTTATTCTGTTATGGCAACGCAGGTATGCGTATTGCGGGGGGGCGCGCAAGATTTACCGCCGGGGTATGCGGGGCTTTTTTTTATGGCAACGGTGGTGTGCGGGCGGCGGGGGCGTGGCGCAACAAAACGGTAACTAACGGTGGTTAACGGTAACTAACGGGTAATGGTGCGCCACGGTATAACCCGGGGGGTTGCTTGGGCGCTGTTTGTTTTGGCTCGGGGGCAGATTTACCGCCGGGGTATACGGGCTTTTTTTATGGCAACGGTGGTGTGCGGGCGGCGGGGGCGTGGCGCTTGTGTCTGACCTGTCTGACCTGTCTGACCTGTCTGACAAATTGGGGCGCCACGGTATAACCCGGGGGTTGGCTTGCCGCTGTTTGGTTTGGCGCGGGCGATTGATGTGCCGATGGGGTATGCGGGCTTTTTTTATGGCAACGGTGGTGTGCGTGTTGCGGGGGCGTGGCGCTTGCATAAGATTTGTGGGAACTGTGAGATTTATGAGAGGGGTATGGGCGCCCGTCTTCGCCCTGATGGGCTACGCCGCGGCAAGCCTCGGTATACCCCGTGGGTTTGCTTGCCGCTGTGTGGTTTGGCTAGGGGTGCAGATTTACCGCAGGGGTATGCCGGGCTTTTTTAATGGCAACGGCGGTATGCGGGGTGCGGCGGCGCGGCGCTTGCTTATGGACCAGGTGGACCAGATGGACCTAATGGACAAAATAGGTGCGCCATGTGATACCCCGTGGGTTTGCGGTGCCGCTGTGCGGTTTGGCTTGGGCAAAATGTGCCGCAGAGGTGATTACTGCCCGGCGCCCCGATAAAAAACAGCATTCACAGTATTCATAGTATTCATAGTATTCATATCAAGCGCCGCCCGACACGACATTGCACACCGCAGCGGCTATTCAGAATTTGAGTGCAAAAAATTACCATGACGGCTTATTTGCAAATTACGCCGCCTCCCCGAAGGGCAAGGCGGCGTGAGACCGGAGCCGACGTTTCGGCCTTTTTTTGTCAAACTTTTTTTCACTCCGAAAAAAAGTTTGTCTCCATGCCCCAGGGGATAAAGTTTTTGCCGTTTCGGGTGATGCCCCAGAGGACGGGATAGGGCGGTTTTTTGGGGGTATCGCCGTAACCGTCGGTGAAATAGATCAACAGATTCGGAGCTTCTGCTTCCTTTTCAAGATACTCAAAGACGGGGGAGAAACTGGTTCCGCCGCCGCCGGGAAAATTGATTTTTCCGTCAAAGGGAGAAACATCAGAAAAAGTCTGAACCGATTGAATGTCGCTGTCGCAACAGATAACTTTAAGTTCATACTGTCCGAACGAGTTGAGCAGATTGGAAAGTTCTCCGGCAAAAACCGGCAAATCATTTCCGGTACTGCCGGAGGTATCGACAGCAAGAACCGCTTTGAGCTGCATATCGCGCCGGGATTGCAGATAAAGTCCGCCGGAAATATATCTGCGGTTCGGGGGCAGCCAGCGGCGGGAGCCGCCGAAACAGCTGGTGACGAACTGGGCGAGGATTTCCTTCCAGTGGAGTTTTCCTGAGCGGAAATTCTCAACGATCTGAGCGATATTTCCGGGCAGAGTGCCGCGCATTTTCTCGCATTGAACGGCGGCTTCGATTACTTTTTCGCGGACCTGTTCTTCGGGATGGGAACCGAAATCAACTTTGTAATCGGGATCAAAGATGATTTCTCCGCTGCCGTTTCCGTCGCAATCGCTGTCGTTGTTTTCCGGCGTTCCCTCTTTCGGATCTCCGGGTTCGGGATGGGAGTCAAGCGGTCTGCCGCCTGAAGCCGGCAGCTTGAGGAGTTCCTCATAAATTTCTTCGGCATTGAGTCCTTCCAAGCCAGCAGGCGGGAGCAAAGCACTGTCGGGGAGTTTGAAACGTTCATGCTTGAGCATGAAATTGATTTCCATATCCGTGGCGATGTTGAAAAGTTCCCGGTCTCTGCCGTTGCGGCGCAAAAAGTGGAGATACACGCTGTGCCAGACTTCGTGCGCCAGAAGGAAACGGCGTTCAGCCGGAGACAATCCCAGATAAAAAACGGGATTGACAAAGATATTCTGCCCGTCGGTCGCCGCTGTTTCGCAACGGCTGTCAACGACGGGGATGAGATTCTGACGGATGAGAAAAGCACCGACAAAGGGCTGATCGATCAGAAGCCTGACACGATCAGCTTCAAGACTTTCGGAGGCCTTAATCTTGAGCTTTTCCTCCTGAGGATTGGGTGAACGACATTCCATCACTTTGCAGCCGCCCTGAAGGTTTTTCCGTGTTTCTTTTCCCACTCTTTGAAAGCGGGATGCTTGTAAAGTTTTTCAGCACCCTTGCAATGAAGACCGCCTTTCATGACATCCATCATAAGCATTGCGGCAAAATCGCTGCTCAGGGCAAGGGAGATGCGGTAAAACCCATCTATAAGCGCCTGAGATTCCTCTTCACTCTGACCGCGCCAGAGATAGTAGGCAACACCGGCGCAGAGGGCGTAACGCAAATCGGCTTTCTGCGGGATTTTGACCTCTTCTTTGCCCAACATCATCTCTTTGACAAAAAGATTCTGCGTTGTTTTGTGGAAAGCCATGAACTCAACACCTGCGCGGTTGCCGACCAGACCGTAAACGGTACTGCGGAGGAGATTTTCGTCATCGGGAAGAACATTCATCATGGTACTGACGCGTTCCCAGCTGCGGGGGGTGGGCCAGCCGCGTTCAAGGTTTTCGTTTTCCTGATTGAAAAGCATACCGGGACGGAAACGGATGAAACCGCTGACGCTCGGATGAATATTGTTCTGAACCGCCCATTCAAGCCAGTTGTCGGCGTTGCTTTCAAGTTCGATATGGAGAAAACGGTTGGCAAGTGCGCTGGACATGGTGGTCGAAACGGCACGGTCTTCTGTACGGTTTCCGGCGGCGCAGATGTACCAGCCGTCGGGAACTTTGTAGAGGTCACCCAATCTGCGGTCAAGGATAAATTCGTATGCGGCGACTTGAAGAGAACGGTCCGCAGCGGTCAATTCGTCAAAGAGGATGATACCTTTGCTCTGCGGATCGCGGGGCCATTCAGCGGAAACCTGCCATTCCACGCCGTTTGCGGTGGGGACGGGCAAACCGCGGATATCCACAGGTTCGCGCTGGGCAAGACGGACGTCGATGAAATTGACACCGTACTCCTGAGCGAGCGAGCGGATGATGGTGGATTTTCCCAATCCGGGCGCACCCAGACCATCAGGGGCGGCAGTTTGTCGGGCGAGGCCTTGCCGTTCCAGAGAGAATCAAGAATATTGCGGAAAAGGTTTTCCAGACCGGAAACAGTTATTTTATTATGCAGATCAACGGACATGCTTTTTTCCTTTCGTGTGTTGGTTCGTGTGTTGGTTTTTGAAATAATTTATCACATCATTGCAGGAAAATCCAGCCAGATTTTTTTCATCCGGATTCAATCCCATTGCCAATAATTGTTCATACCGCGCCAAAGAGTTGCCGCACAATCCGCCGACCAATGCCGGAAGCAGAAGCGAATTGCCGCCGGGATCGCGCATTTCAGGGTCAAAAACAGGCAGAAGTTTCTCAAACAGACTGTCCGGAGCATTCAACACAAGATAAAAAGGCATGAATGTTTTGCCGTGAACATCAAAGGATTCCTCAGGAGAAATATCAGCCAGAGTTTCAATAAACCGCCAATTATCTGTCTGATATTGTTTTTTCAGAAAGCGTTTGCCGTTTTCCCGATCCATCTGTTTTAAAATCAGATAGGTGGAAACATCGGGAACATCCTGATCAAATATACCTTTAGCTGCAAAAACGTCTCCGAAATAACACCGGGAAAGAAGTTTGACAAACTCTTCCGGACCCGGTACAACTTTGAGATTTAAGTATTTCAGACAGGATCTCTTTTTACCCAACAGTCTTACCCAGTGATAAATGCGGAACTTATCCCAGGGACAGCGGTCCGCAAAAATCTCTTTGCTTTTGATCAGATTGATCCAGGAAAAAATTTCCAGTTCCTCCCAGGGACACAACGGGGCAAACTCCGGTTTTTTCTTCAGAAATTCGCTCCAGTCCCAACCGCGGAAATGCGCCGTGGTTTCGGCAGAGATGAATTCAGGATTTTTTTCAAGGAAAGCTCTCCAATCACCGGTATGGATTTTTTCCATTCAAAATGGTGATACAACTGCGGATGAACCTGCATGATTTTCATTCCGTCGCGGAGAATGATTTTTTTGAAATTTGCAACATCTTCAAAAGAGGGCTGAGCAATGAGCAAATCACGCCACATACAGGAACGCAGCGTATGCCATTTGAAATTGCCCCGCGCCTGCGGATGGTCAATCAGGTAATTGACAAGATCATGCCCTGAAAGTCTTTCAGGCGGTTTGGAAAAAATCTGTTCTGATGAATTGGAAAGAGCCATGCATATCCCTTTATATATATTGAAAAAAAATCCGTTTTTTTCCCGGAAACTTTACTTGCCGGATTTTTTGCGTCTTCTTGCCATTTCAAGCGTGCTGCACAAGGTTCTGCTTGATAAATCTGCCAGTTCTGCCTGACTCATAGTACTCTGACTGAACTGAACGCCCATGGAACGGCTGATACGTTCAGCTTCAAATTCATCCTGATTGGCGGCAAGATAGACGAACTCCCAACTGTACTCTTTTGTCTGACGGTCAATGCGTTCTTTCACATCTTTGAGAGAAAACTCCCGGCTTGAATTTTCGCAGCCGTCGGTGATGATGGCAAAGATGACACTTTCCGGGCGTTCCTCTTCGGGCATAGCGGCAAAATCTCTTCCGAGTTTGTCAACAGCGGTGCAGACGGCATCGTACAAAGCAGTCATACCGCAACAGACATAATAGGCCATCAGATCATCTTTGAAATCCGCCAGATCTGCGTGTTCAACGATGTGTTTCACCTCATCGGAGAACTGGAACACATCCAAAACAGTTTTGCCCTGAGCCTTTTTCTGCTCAGCCATAAAGGTATTGAAGGACCCCTTGATATCCGCTTCAATGCTTGACATGGAACCTGAAGCATCCAGAACAACACACACATGCACATAATCTTTTTTCATTTTCAACTCCTATAGTTTTCAATGGTACATAATATATATCCGGAACTCTGCCATTTTATGTCAGGGCAGAAAACTCAATCCTCTGCTTGGAAGTCACAAAAATCGTCATCATCAGGATTTTTCCAGAAAGGTGCAAGCAGTATATTGATCAGCTTGCCCTTATTCCCGGTATCCGATTTCGCAAGTTCCGTCAGAAGATATGCGCGGAGTACGGGAGACAGAGCCTTGTCAAAAAACTTCTGCATCATTTTTTCCGGAAGTCTGCGGCGGAGACTTTCCGCTTCTTCAAGTGTCAGGGACTGCAGCTGCACACTCTCTGCCAGAGATTTGACAATATTCCACTCTCTTTCATTGACGGCATCAAGGAGCAGCTGTTCGTATTTGCCGCGCTCAGACGGCTGATTTCTGAATTTGAAGACATTTTCCATCTGACTGATGAGAAAGCAGGAGCAATCTTCAGCAAAAGCACCGGCAAGAGCTGAAGAATGAAATTCCTCAGGCAAAGCTTTTATCAACACCAGACAGCCGATATCATTGCGCAGATTGGCAAATTCAGCCGTCCAGAGAACATCGGGACGGGAAAGTTTTTCATCCTCAAAACACGCTTGCACGATACCGCCTTTGCAGTGTTTCAAAATCTGAACTTCAAGATTGTCTGCGGGTTTGAAAAGCGGCTGCGGCAGTTCTTTCCAGTCAATGTCCAAAGCCAGGTTGGAGATATCATTATCCTGTAAAAATTCTTTAATCTGCATTTTCAGCAGCTCTCCGCGGTGACAGGAATAAATCCCCAGCAGACCGCCGCCGTCAGACGCCATTTCAAAGCCCTCGGCAAAGGGGATATCCAGAAGTTCAACAAGGAAATTTGCGACCAGTTCGGATTCTTTTTTACTGCAATTGTCAAGGTTGCCGAAGAAAAAGAGTTCACCGGGTTTTTCCAGGTCAAAATGTCCCGCAAGTTCAGGGTGTCTCCGCAGAAGAATATCGCACATATCCCGGGAAAAATCAGAGACATCCAGTTTCCCCGCAAATCCGGGTTTGGCAAGAACAAGATGGAAACGCTCCTGAACGGTGAAACTTTTCCACACCCTTTCCGGACAATACTCTGCAAAACTGTGATGGCGCACCAGGCATGTCAGCCAAACCTTTTTGCCCGCATCAGCAACTTTTTTCCAGATATCAGCAGGACAGTACCGCTGATATCCGGGATGATATTTCACAACAGAAACCAGTTCATCCGGAGAAAACTCAGCCCACGCCAGCTGCGCCGAAATTTCAGAATCGCTGCCGTACCACTTGTCACACAGCAGCAATTCCAGCTGTCCGGAAGCATCCAGACTGCGGAAATCTGCGGGAATCAACTGTTTCAGCATCAAATCTTTTTTGACGGACAGGGGAAAATCCTCAACATTGACTGCTTCATGCGAAAGGAGCATTTTCAAGTTTTCTGTGGTGAAATCACAACTCTTAACCTTTCCCTCTTTGAGAAGTTCAACATACCGGGCGGCATTGTCAAGCGTACGGATTTTTTTATTTTTCTTCATGAGCTGTTCTCCTTTTTTTGCGCTCGTGTTTTTATTTATGTCTATAATATAACGTAAGAGGTCTGCCATTTTACGGCAGTCATCTTTATTAAGCAAACAGGCAAAGCGTTTTTGCTGTCGCGCATTATAATTTACAGTGATATAATATAACAGACGCCCCCTGACAAAAGGTGTCAGAGGTGTTTTTTGAGCAGAAAAAAGGGATCGGATTTTGATAAAATAAGCAGAAAAAAACAACCATTGTGTTTGGCATACGGACAGATACGGACGGGAACGGACAAATACGGACAAATTTTTATTATTCTCCAGTCTGTAAAAGTCCGTAGAGGTCTGTGAACTTTGCGGCATAACCTTGACGCGGATTTATGAAGCATTTTGCGGCAATGCCGCAAAATATGAAGCACACCTGCGCCGTATGAAACGCACCTGCGGTGCTGAAACGGCACCTTTTCTCACCCTTTGTTACAGTACCGGTTTGCACATAATTTTTCAGCATCCGTTTTTGTTAATAATGCCGTAAAATTATAAAACACCATTACTTTTCAGTTTTTCAAATCGCGGTTGAGTTTCAATCAGCTGTTTGAAATGTTTTGATTCGATTAACAGCAAAATATTTTCTTTATCAACAGAACGGAATTGAAAACGATACCAACCATTATTTTGATCTGAGATGATTTGAGAATTTTCGTCACACTTTATTTCATCCCAATACGATGAACGAATCGGATTTTCACCGGAAAAATCATCCAGCATAAACAAAAAAGGACCTGCCTGATACCACAAATTTCCGCCTTTATCATCACAATTACGGATGACTTGCCTTGGGTTGACAAAAAAGAAATCCCGGATTTTGCCTTTTCCGTGATGATCCGGAAAACTGCAGGGACCCACCGGCAGATAAGGTTTGTTTTTTGCAGAAAACACTGTCAGCTTACTTACTTTACCGTTGCGGATAAGTAATGCTTTTCCTGCCGGCAAATAACATTCTCCCCAGATTACTGTTCCGATAAACGGAATAAAATTCAACACAACATACAATACAATGCAGAGAACCGGCGGTGTTGCCAAAATCACTGTTACTGTTAATAAAATTTGCAATATTTTTTTATTCAAAATAAGACTCATTGTATTGATAAGGTAAAATCTATCTTTTCCCGGATTCTTTATTTACTTTTGTAAAGTTATAAGCCGTATCCATATCCGGCGTAAAGAATTTTTCGGGGATGGCAAATTCAACAGACCGGTCAGGATGTTTCATCCGGAAACGGAAAACTCTTTTGCCTTTTTCTGATTTCACGGACGAATTTTTATCCCCTTCCAAATCATCCCAATAAGGGCGCCGCACACAATCCCAATGACTTAAATCATCAAATATAAAGAGAAGTCCCCAAAATCTCACCCAACAGCTGCCGCCCTGTGTTGTTGAAGTTCTGATCACTTCAGTTTTATTGACAAAGAAAAAATCATGGTTATCCCGTGCGAAACGATAAGGACCAAGCAACAGATAAGGCTTGTTGTCCGCCTTGTAAACACTGACAGTTTCCATGTTTCCGTTGACGAGCATTTCTGCTTCCATCTGCCGTACATAACAACCGGAGCCGAATATCATACAGAACAACGCAATACATCCGACTCCGAGCAGATAAAGCATCAACGGAACAAAAACAAGTGACAAAGCTGTAAATCCGGAAATTTTCAAAACTTCTTTAACAAACTTCACTGCTGACACCATAATTGAAAAATGAGCCGATATTCACTGCTTGTAATATAATATTCTTATGAAAGAATGTCAATTTAATATTATTTTCAACAGATCCCTGCAAATGTAAAACAGGAAAATCTTCAGTTATGTTGAAAAACTCCCGAATTTTACAAAGCATAGAAAAGATGCAATAAACGACACAGCAGCAGCCAGACCAAATATGCCCACCCACATTTGGATTGTCTTTTGATTTTTTATTCCATTTTTAACAACGATTCCCCAAGGGAGCAGACTGCCGAGGATCCATGCAATAAAAACTGCGGCAATTACCGTTTTACTCAAATCAAACTTTTCTGAAAAAAATACAGATATCCACGTACAGAGCATTAAAAGCAACAAGCTGGCGGGACTTAATGCGCCACGTCCCAGACATAACAGCAAACCTCTCCAGGAGCCATACTTGTAACTACCCAAAAGAGCAGATACAAAAAAGCACAAAGATAAGATCCCGAATCCTGCTGCCGCCAAAAGGTATAAGAAAAAATCCATTTTCACGCAGTCCTGCAATTTATCGGAACGCAAAACAAAAAAGACCTGCAAAGAAAAAAAACACTGTTGCTGCCGGCAAAATAAAACTCAACGGAATTTTAAGCAGGAAATATTTTTCTTTTTGCCAACATGTAACAAGAAACAAAACGAAAAAAGCGATTGCCAAAGCCAGCATCAGGAAACCATAACAGAAAAAAATTCCGTTGATATTGCTTAACACCAGTGACAAATGATTATTTTTTCTCATTCCGGCAAGCAGTATTCCAATCAGAAAAGTAATCGGAGTAAGTATTGCATAAAGTTTTGTCCAGAAAACAATCTCAGGAGCCTGCTTTTTTCTGCGGATGCACTTCACCCATGGCAAAAAAATCAAAAGATTCCATAATATAAAAACAGGAACTCCCCATGCCGTTTCCCGGAATGGCAGCTGGCGGAAAATCAAAGTTCCGATGACGCTCCATAAAATGGATGCGCTCAAAATACCGTATGAGCACGCTGCGCCAACAACCTTGCAACGCCGGTATGCATAATAAGCCGCCGCCGCTCCGGAAACAACATGAAAGACCAGACAATGCATTATTATATTAAAAATATCCATGATTATACAATACAACTGCTGTCTGATTTTTCAACAGTAAGTCAGAATATTTTTATCAATTTACTCACAAGACTGGGAAAAATAGATATGTCGGCGAATTTCAGAGGCGTTTTAAAATTTCATCAAGATCTTTTGACAGGTTCTCAAAAAAATTTTCAGGGATAGGATGGTTTCTTAACCATTTTCCGCCTTCGGGACCCAAAATCCGATCTTCTGTTGGAATGGGATCATTTTTATCATTACCCCATTGGTAATAGGGAAGAACATCAACTAAAATATGAAAAATTCCTTCAAGACCATCCGGGGCAAAATAATTATAAGTTCCGATGTTGGCAATATCGGTTACCACCTTCCCATTTTCATCAAAAATGACTTCCTGTTTCGTTGAAGAGTTGTAATATTTTACATTTCCCATTTGCCCCTTGTGACGGTGATATATATTTTTGCTGTCCGGTGCCTTAACAAAGCCCTGTTTTTCGGCTTCTTCCGGCGATTTGGGTAAGACATGAAGCTGCTGTTCCCGTAAAGCGAGTCTGTTGTAATGCAAATTTGATTTTCCTTTCTGTCTGATTTTGTTTTTACGGAAACAACGTACTTCTCTACTATAAACGGCGTTTGTCACCCTGAAAAAACGGATTTTGACAAAAACAATCATTGTGTTTTGCATACGGACAAATACGGACAGATACAGACAAGAACGGACAAATTTTTTTCATCCCCTTGTCTGTAATCGTCTGTAATCGTCTGTAAACTTTGCGGCATAGCCTGCGATGAGGTGGATTTATGAAGCATTTTGCGGCAATGCCGCAAAATATGAAGCACGGCTGCGCCGTATGAAGCGCACCTTGCGGTGCATGAAGCAAAAGCCTTGACAGGCTTCATGTTTTTTGCCCTTCCGGGCAAAAAATACCCGGCAGATAAAAAAATCCCGCAGACTTTTTTCAGGTCTGCGGGAAAAATTTTCCCCGGGGCAAGCGCCGTACGCTCAACGTACCGCAAATCCGCCTGCGGCTTTTTGCGCTACATCGCTCCCGGCGGACAGTGTCGCCGGAAACGGCGACGCAAACAGCGTTCTGCGTTCCGCAGAACTTATATTCCGCCGCTTTGAGAGCGGCGGCCAACGTTCCGCCGTTGGATCACGTCCGGGTAGCACCCGGGGACAGATATTTTTATTTTTTTATTTTTATTTTTTATTCGGCAGACTGGTTTTCAGCCTGGTGTTTGGCGATGATCTCAGAAGCAACGTTGCCCGGCACCTGTTCGTAACGGGCAAGCTCCATTTCAAAGGAGCCGCGTCCCTGCGTGATACTGCGCAGTTCGGTTGCGTACTTGTGCATCTCTGCCATGGGAACTTCTGCCTGAACGATCTGAAGACCCTCTTCCATTTCCATACCCAGCACACGTCCGCGGCGATGGTTCAAGTCGCCCGTGATATCGCCGAGATAGGAGTCGGGAATGTGAATGGCAACTTTCATGATCGGTTCCAGCAGAATCGGTTTTGCCTGGGCAATCGCCTCGCGGAACGCCATTCTTCCGGCAATCTTGAACGCCATTTCATTGGAGTCCACCGGGTGATATTTACCATCGTAAACCGCAACCCGGATCTTTTCCATGGCACAGCCGACAAGCGGTCCTGAAGTCATCACTTCAACCACACCCTTTTCCACCGCCGGAATGAAGTTTTTGGGAATGTTTCCGCCGACAACCTCATTGGCAAATTCAAAACCGCTTTCATTGGGAGAAATCTTGAGGTAGACTTCGGCAAACTGTCCGGCACCGCCGGTCTGTTTCTTATGACGGTAGTGTCCCTCGCCCGCCGTCGTGATGGTTTCACGGTACGGCACTTTGGGTGTTGACAGAACCGCTTCGACCTTGTACTGATCTTTGAGGCGGTTGGCGGTGATGGCAAGGTGCTGATCGCCCATACCCGAAAGCAGGACTTCGTGTGTTTCATCATCGCGCGTCAGGCTGATTGTGGGATCACATTCAATGATTTTACGCAGTCCGGCAGCAATCTTTTCATCATCTCCGCTTTTTGCGGCGGTAACGGCATAGGACATGACCGGTTTCGGGAAGTCGATGCGGGGCAGAGTTTTTACATCGCTGCCGCCGGCAAGCGTATCGCCGACATGGGTGTCTTTCAATTTGGCAACGGCAAAGATGGTACCCGGTCCCGCTTCGGAAATGGAGGTCTGCTGTTTGCCGTTGATCAGCAGAAGCTGTCCCAGACGTTCCTTGCAGTTCTTGCTGACATTCCAGACATCCGTGTCAGGTTTGAATGTTCCGGAAACGGTACGGACAAACGCAAGCTGTCCGCTGAAAGGATCATTGATACTGCGGAACACGATACCGAAGGGTTCGCCGTCATCGCTGACGCTTGAGGGTCCTCCCGCAAGCGGCACATATTCCAGAGCGCTGGGGAAGATTTCCAGCACGGTATCCATAAATTCCGTCATACCGATATCTTTGGTTGCGCTGGCGGCAAAGACGGGAATGGTGTTTCCGGAAATGACACTCTTGCGCAGTCCCACACGGATCTCCTCATCGGTCAGCGGCGTTCCGTCAAGATAACGTTCCATGACCGTTTCATCGGTTTCAGCGATAGCATCCATCCAGAGCTGGCGGCATTCTGCCACATCGTCTGCGATATCAGCGGGAATATCTTTATCAAACAGGACGTTCACAACGCCCGAAAAATTCGCTTCAGCACCCACAGGCCAGAACAACGGAATCACAACATTGGCACCGTGGTTTTTTCTCATCTGAGTAATAACCGCCTTGAAGTCGGCGCGGTCTTTATCCATGCGGCTGACAAGTCCGAAACGGGGGATTTTGCGCGCTTTGGCGTGTTTCCACGCACGGGCGGTTCCGATCTGCGGACCGTCAATGGCATCCACAAGAACGATGGCGGCATCGGCGGCACGGACGGCGGCAATGTATTGTCCGATAAATTCACCGTATCCCGGGGTGTCTACGAAGAAGAAATGGTTGTCTTTCCATTTGCAGTTGAGCGGCGTGGCATAGATACTTGCCTGACGGGACTGTTCATCAGCCATGTAGTCGCTGACGGTATTCTTTGCATCAATACTTCCGATGCGCCCGATGGCGCCTCCCTTGCGGAGAAGCTGTTCACAAAAGGTGGTTTTTCCGCTTCCGGCATGTCCGGCGATGACAAAATTCCTGCAATTTACGGCGTTGGCCATAATTCCCTCCTTTGTTTTTTGTTTTTGATGCAAAAGTGATCCCAAACACCATTCCGGAGTTTTTGAAAGAACCTTCTGCTTTCACAAAAAACGCTTTTCTCAACCATCCGGTGATGATTTTTGAAATCAGCTCAAGGGCGCAAATCATCTTGCGTACACCAGAGAGTATAGCAGGTGAATTTTCATTTGTCAAGAGGATTTTTGAAGTTTTCTGAAGTTTTTTACAAAAAAATGCAAAAAAGTCCACAAAAACGGCATTTTCAGGAACAAAATGCTCTTTTTTTGAGCCTTTTATGTGCTGCCCTTCAACAAGACTTTATTTGAAACAGACAGGCATTCTATGGACCATGTGGACCATGTGGACCAAATGGACGATGAGCTTTTAAGTTTGAGATGGCAGATAAGCACCAAGACAGCCTTTTTGAAAAGTGGTTTCTCCTTCGCACAAGGCTGCGAAGGACAAGGGGGGAGGCAATATACCGGAGCCGACGTTTCGGCTTTTTTTTCCCGTGAAAAAAAGTTTTTCGCCTCTCCCCGATTCCCAACATGTTATTTTGCGTTTGAAAATTCGTTGTACCAGTAGATGGCTTCCTGCTGTCTGCCGTGTTTGACCAGAAGGGCGATCAGAAAACGTTCTCCGGCAGGAGAGGCAACGCCGCAGCGGCGGTATTTCAAAAGCAGTTCACCCGCCTGATCAAACTTGTTGTGGTCAAGCAGAAAACGGACGGTAGCCTCCCGTTCCGTCCGGGGCAGAAGTTTTTCGGGAACTGTTTTGGCAATGACAACTCCGGCAAACAAAACCGGCAGAAGAAACAAGATGACTTTTTTCTCTTTTTTCTGAAGCAGAGTTATCAACTGCACGATGCCCGCACCGGAAGCAAGGCACAGAAGCGGCAGCGCCGGGATCCTGAAACGGTAATAGATTTCACAGAAAATCAGTGAACAAAAGTATCCGGAAATCAGCAGCAAAAGCAGATAAACGGCACGGTTTCTTTTCCATGCGGCGGCAAAACAGAGAGAGAAAAGCAGCGTAATGGGAACACACAATACCCTCAGCAGCGTTATGGCCTCCCTGTGGGCATAAACCGACAGGGAATTGGTGTTTTCAAAGGGCGTGACCATGCTCCGACAGGTCTGCGGAATTTTTTTGATCACCAGCAGAGCCGCCTGTTCCGGCTTGGAAAGTGTTCCTTTACCCTGCATGAATTCAAAGACATTTTTACCGTTTCCCGGCAGAATGGCAACGGACGACGTGTGATAGAAATTATATCCCGATACCGGAGTTAAAGTCAGCAGGGCAAACAGCACATAAACAGCGGTTTTTCCGACCTGCATTTTTTTCCGCGGAAAAAGATAAAACAGCACCGGCAGACAAATCACCGGAATAAAGTTTTCACGTCCCAGCATGCAGAGTCCGGCAAAAATGCCTGCAAGAGCTGCGTATTTCAAACGCCGGGTACGGAAACTTCTCAGCAGAAAATAAACCAGAGTCACAAAACACAGCGCCAGCGGCGCCGCTCTGAGAAAATCCAGAGATATCAGCATTGCACTGCCGCAAAAGAGCCAGAGAAGTCCGGCAACGGCTCCCGCCTTGCGCCCGAATCCGGCGAAGACCGAAGTGCGGTAAATCATCCACGGGGTCAGAGAAACAACGCCCAGCTGCAAAATACGCATGGCGGCAAAAGATTTACTTGTCACAGCTGCCAGCAGTCCCAGAAAAAGCGTGTAGGCGGGACTGTAAAGGTACTTTCCGGGAACGGGCAGAATACCGTCAGCGATATTCACTGCCGCTCCCAGGATCGTGTGCTGATCCATGCCGGGACGGGGAGAAGAAAAAAGTCCCAGCCTGCTGCCCTGATACCAGATCAGCAGACCAAGAAAAAAATTCAGAATAAAAAGGATCTTTCCGAAATGCCGGTAAAGAAACCGCTCAGATTTCACTTTTTACGGCTCCTGCTTTTTTGCAAACAGAGAAACATCCAGATCCAGCTTGGCACGCTGAATATCTTCCATAAAGGTCGGGATACTGCCGGTGGGTTCAAAGACACCGGTGATACGGTTGTTGCTGTCCCATCCGGTATGACGGAAGACAAAAAGATCCTGCATGGTGATAATGTCGCCCTCCATCTTGACGATTTCGCTGATATTGACCACTTTGCGGCTGCCGTCGCGTTCACGGGTGATCTGAACGATGATATTGATGGCAGAAGCCACCTGTTCACGGATGGCACGCAGCGGCAGATCGAATCCCGCCATCAACACAAGCGTTTCCAGACGGGCAAGCGCATCGCGCGGACTGTTGGCGTGAATGGTGGTCAAACTTCCATCATGACCGGTATTCATCGCCTGAAGCATATCCAGAGCCTCTCCGCCGCGGCACTCGCCGACCACGATACGGTCGGGACGCATACGCAGAGAGTTGCGCACCAGATCGCGGATGGTAACTTCGCCCCTGCCCTCAATGTTGGGCGGACGCGCTTCAAGACGGACAATATGCTCCTGATGCAGCTGAAGTTCGGCGGCATCTTCGATGGTGACAATGCGTTCACGGTTGGGGAGAAAACTGCTCAAGACGTTGAGCAAAGTGGTCTTTCCGGAACCGGTACCGCCTGAAATAATGATATTTTTCCGCACCGCCACACAGACGGAGAGGAACTTCACCATCTCAGGACTGATTGAACCGAAGTTGACCAGATCTTTTGCCTGAAGCGGCGTTTTGGAAAATTTACGGATGGTGATAGACGGTCCGATCAGCGACAGCGGCGGAATAATGGCATTCACACGGCTGCCGTCAGCAAGACGGGCATCCACCATGGGGGAACTTTCATCAATACGTCTGCCCAGCGGTGCAACGATTCTCTCAATAGAGGCAAGCACCTGATTGTCGTCGGCAAAAGCGGCATCGGTCCGGTAAAGCACGCCCTTGTGTTCCACAAAGACCTGATTGGGACCGTTGACCATGATTTCAGTGATATCATCGCGGGCAATGAGATATTCCAGCGGTCCCAGACCGATCGCTTCCTGAATCAATTCCTTTTCAATAACATCCAGAGAAAGTTCCGCAGGAAGACGGACATTGAGCTGAGAAAGGATTTCACGGATCATGACTTTGGCTTTTGCGGCAAGTTCCTCTTCTGAAATACCTGAAACAGCCATTTTTTTCAGATTGAGACGAACCAGAAGTTCCCGGTGTGCCTGCCGTTTGATCTCCTGAACCAGCGGACGCAGATTTTCGGGAACGCCGGAAACATTCAACACGGGAATTTCGCCCTTATCCACATCGTAAATCTCTTTTTTCTCAGCGGAAGCTTTTTTTTCTTCCGCCTGTTCCGCCTGTGGAACTTTCAACTCAGCCTTTTCAACGAGAAGTTCCACATTTTTACCGAGCCGGATAACCGTTCCGGGCAGAATGGCAAAGTTCTGATTGGCAAATAACGGATCCCGGCTTTTATTGATGAAAGTACCGTTGCTGCTGCCCAGATCCATGATATTGATCGCACCGTCGGTAACGACAAGCTGAGCGTGTCTGCCGGAAATATCCGGCTGATCCAGACGGATGTGAGAGTTTCTTCCGGCTCCGATCAAATAGGCACCGTTGGGCAGAGTTGCCTTCATGGGAGCGGAACCGGGCTGACGGATGGTTAACTCGATCACTTCATCCTCCGGTTGCGGCGTTCTTCACGGCGCATATTGTAATTGGGGATCTCTTTTTCAAGCAGTTTGAAGTTGACACTGCGTTTTTCGATATCGCGTGAAATGCGGGTATCTTCAAAGTTGCGCAGAGAGAGGGTGATTTTTCCTTTCTGAGAGGCGAAAATGAGCATTTCAACTTCGTCGGGCATCAACTGAAGCGTCACCGTACCGTAACTGCCCGAAGTACCGGACTCGGCGATTGCGGACTGCCAGCGGTTGCCGACGGCAAGGACTTTGACATCCTGCAGAATCGTCAGAGTAACCGTATCCAGCGCACTGTCGCCGCGCACATCGGGAAAACGGAAAGTGCCGATGACGTCCACATTGTCATTGGGCTGAATCAGATTATTGACTGAAGAAACAGGGTCAACGGGAATGGAAACCGCCCGCCAGCCGTCCTGAACGATACCGCTGAATCCGTTGCGGCGCGCACCGAATTTCAAGTCAGTCGTCTGGAGGATCTGTCCGCGGTTGATTGAAGTATCAAGTTTGTGATTGACAACTTTATACAGCTGGGACCAGGGGATCTCACGGCTGTTTGCCATGGCTTCACGGCGGCGTTTGACGGTGTAACGTGCCACATCCTTTTCGGTTAAAGTTTCACCCTCAACCATATTGCGGGTGACCTGAATCAGAATCGCCGTTTCAGAATCACCGGCGATACGCCTTTTTTCGGATTCAATCTGCTGATAAGTGAGGATAAAAGCCAGCAGTCCGAAAACAACTGCCAACACCAGCAACATTCTCTGCCGCATATTTTTTCTCCTTTATTTAAAAATCTTCAGTTATCTTCCCAACAAAATACTCCGCTTTTTTTGAAAAGTGGAGGGGGGTCCGGGGGGAGGCGAAAAACTTTTTTTCCCGTGAAAAAAAGTTTTTCGCCTCCCCCCGGCTCCCACCGCTTACTCAAAAGCCTGGACTTCGACGGCGTCGAGGGAGAGCGCGCGGGCGTCTTCTTCGTAGATCATACCCTGAGCGAGCAGTTCATCAAGGCTGCGGCGCATGGTGATCATGCCGTCTTTGAAACCGGTTTCCATGACGGAGGTAAGCTGACTGGTTTTACCGTCGCGGACAAGGGCCTGAATCGGCGGGGTACCGATAAGGATTTCAAACGCAGCGACACGTCCGTCGGCATCGGCACGGGGGAGCAGACGCTGAGAAATAATACCGACGATACAGCCTGAAAGCTGAAGTTTGACCTGATTCTGCTGTTCCGGCGGGAACGTATCAATAATACGGTCGATGGTCTGGGCGGCACTGTTGGTGTGAAGTGTAGCCATGACCAGGTGACCGGTTTCGGCGGCGGTCAGGGCGGCACCGATGGTTTCGGTGTCGCGCATTTCTCCGACGAGGATAACGTCGGGGTCCTGACGGAGAGCGGATTTCAACGCCCGGGAGAAACTCATGGTATCGGCATTGAGTTCGCGCTGCTGGATCAGACTCTTTTTGTTGCTGTGAACGTATTCGATGGGGTCCTCAATGGTGATGATATGTTCCGGACGGGTACTGTTGATGCGGTCAATCAAACTGGCAAGGGTGGTTGACTTACCGCTTCCGGTGGGTCCGGTCACGAGGATCATACCCTGTTTCTTTTCGCAGAGGTCAATGATGGACTGCGGCAGATTCAGAGATTCGGGAGAGGGAATCTTGGTCGTAATAACACGGGCGACAACGCCAACGTAACCGCGCTGATAGTATGCGTTCACACGGAAACGGCTCATTTCGGGATTGCCGTTGTCATCAAGATTGCCGCTTTCAACGGCGATGGCAAGGTCAAGTTCCTTGTTCTGTTCAAAACTCAACTTCTGCTGAGGGGTCAACAAGCCGAAGAGCAGGCGTTTGGTATCCAGATCTTTGAGGACGGGCAGTCCCAACGGACGCAATTCGCCGTGAACACGCATCATGGGGTGGGCGTTGACAGAAAGGTGCAAGTCGGAGGCTCCGAGTTTGACAGCGGAACGCAGAAGTTTGGGCAGGTCGATGACATCACCTTCTGCGGCATCTTCGGGGGTACCGTACTGTTTTTCATTGGTTTCGGAGTCCATTCCTTTGATCAAAAGTTCAAGATCGCCGGGGTCATCGCTGAAAACCAGAGAAAGAGCCGGATCAAGGAATCCGTCACGCACCAGATAAAAGAGAGACTTGTTGAAGTTGACCGTACCGTTGCTGTTGGCACGTCCGAGAGATTCTCTGATGGCGGGGAAATCTTTTTCGCCCAGCAGTTTTTTGATGGCATTGGTACAGCGCAGAAGTTCCACAGCGGCGACCTGTCCCTCACCGTCAATGCGGGGAACGAGGCGCTGCGCCATGGAGGCAACCAGAACCTGACTCAAATCAAAAGCAATCTGCTGCTGTTCGCTTTCGGGGAAACTTTTGACCAGACGGATCAAAGCCTGAACCGCATCGGGCGCAACAACAACGGCAATGACCAGATGACCGTTCAATGCGGCACGGATGGCGGCGCGGATGGCATCCTGAGAAGTGAGTTCACCGACGACAATCACATCGGGACTTTCATGCTGTGCGGAACGGATGGCTCCGGCGTAGTCATTATTGGTAACTTCACGCTGCGTAACGACACCTGCCTGATCCATGTGGATAAATTCAATGGGATTTTCAAGGGTGACGATGTGTCTGTTTTCAGTCATATTGATCTGGTTGACCAAAGCGCCCAGCGTGGTGGATTTACCGCAACGGCTTGTTCCTGAAACAATGATAAGACCGTCCTTTTCGGCGCAGATTTCGCCGAGAACCACCGGCAGTCCGAGAGATTCGATATAAAGTTCATTGCCGGAGTGGATCGGACGGGCGACCATACCCGGACCGAAAGAGGTCTGAAGATAATTGACTCTGAAACGCTCCCCGGTTTCAAGAGACAGCGCGGCATCCACGCTGCCGGTTTTGCGGTAAATATCTTCAGCTTCGGGAGTAATGTGATTTCTGCGGAAAGAGTCGATTTCCGAAGCGGTGTTGATTTCTTCTTCACTGCCGGTCAATTCGCCGCTGACACGGAAAGAGGGCGCTTTGTTGGCAGTGATGAAAAGATCCGAAGCCCCGCAGTTGGAGGCGTATGAAAGAAGTTCGGGAATAGTCATAATTCAATAATACTCCTTACTTTTTTGTTGTCTGATTGTCGGTCACAGTGTTTTTCTGAGCCGGTACCGGATGAGAATCCCGTATACTGTTTCCGTATTGTTCGGGAATGAACTTTGTTCCTATTTTGCCGCTGCGGCGTTTTTTTCTTGCAGCTTCGGCTTCAGCTCTGGCTTTTTCGGCGGCAGCCTTTTCAGCTGCGGCTTTTTCTTCGGCGGCTTTCTTTTCTGCCGCCTCTTTTTCAGCACGGAGCTGTTCCGCTTTTCTTGCGGCAACGACCGCAGGGTCTTCAAGGGGAAAGACCATCTTTTCCAACACCTGTTTACGCTGAGCAGAAGTGTAATTCTGCAAACTGAATCTATCCATAATAACGGTAAAAATCTGCATACGGCGGACAGCTTTTTTTGAAAAAGATTCCGTTTTGCCGATTTTCCAGTACAGCGGGGATACGCAGATAAAATATCCGATCACGCCGGAATACAGCAAGCCCGTCAATGCACAGGGAATCAAAGTCAGCAAACTTCTGCTTTGGGGCAGATGATATCCGCCGCCGCCGTGACTTGACAGAGAACTTGTAATTCTGTAAAAAATCACAAGACAGAAAAATACGGTTGCCGCCAGTGTTATCATAACAGACCAGACTTGAAGTTCTTTGGGATAAAAAGCCTTGACCAATTTTGAAATCAGCGGATATGTCCAGAAACTGATATAAACAGCAAGAGAGGAATTCAGCAGAAAACACCAGTTATGAAAGAACCTTGACTGCAAAGCAAACAGGGCAATCAATACCGGCAGAACCATGAAAATAATTGTTTCAATCATTTCAGAGCCCTCCATCCATTTCAATCGTTACTCTGTCAACTTCGCTGAGAGAAGTTATGCCTGAAGCGGCGAGCGTTGCGGCATGATAGAGCAGATTGTTTGAAACTTCTCTTGCATCAGCAATCTGCTTGATTTTTGACAGAGAAACGTTTTCCTGTTCCAGTTCAGCCCGGAGCGCACTGTCAATAATCAGGATATCAAAACAGGCAACCCTGCCCTTGTAACCGGTGTTGTTACATTCCGGACATCCCTGCGGGATACACAATTCTGAATAATCCAAACCGTATTTCTGAAAAAGATCATACCACTTTTTCGGCATCTGCGCTGCGGGCTTTTTACAATGCGGACAGAGCCGTCTTGCCAGTCTCTGATTGATAATGACTTTGATCGTTGAAGCCAGACTGCGGAAAGGAACGCCCAGACTGCTGAGACGATCCAGTGTATCAACGGAATCGTTACTGTGAACGGTAGAAATAATCAGGTGTCCGGTCTGCGCCGCATGAATGGCGATTTCAGCGGTTTCTTCATCGCGGATCTCTCCCAGACAGATCACATCCGGATTCTGACGCAGAGCATTGCGCAGAATTTTTGCAAAAGTGATATCCGCTTTGGTATTGACTTCCATCTGGCTTACATGGGGCAGAACTCTCTCAATGGGGTCTTCAATGGAAATGACATTTTTGAGTGTATAATCAAGATTGTCAATCAATGCGTAAAGGGTGGTGGTCTTACCGCTTCCGGTGGCACCGCACATCAAAACCATGCCGGAATTCAACCCCATGGCATTGCGGAGCAATTCACACTGTTCCGGAGAGAAACCGATTTCCTCCAAAGTTTTGGGTCCGGTCTGAGCGCCGAGGAGACGGATTGCCATTTTTTCGCCGCCGAAAGCCCCGACAGTTGCCACACGGAAAGCGATTCCCGCCTCAGAAACCTGAGCGGCAAAGGAACCATCCTGCGGACGGCGTTTTTCGGTAATATCCATACCGGAAGCAACTTTGATGGCGTTGATAACATTGTCTCCGAAAGCAATATTCAGTTCTTTGATCTGGATCAGCGCCCCGTCAATGCGGAAACGCAAAGACATTTTACCATCTCCGGATGGGTCCAGAAACACATCACTTGCGCGTTTGGCAACAGCCTCGCTGATGATATCTTTAAGTTCATCAATGGCAGGATTATCGTAATCAGAAGCATAAAGCGCATTGCCGTTTGAATCAAAAATACTGACATTGGCATACTTGAACTTGCGTTTCGTACGCGCATAAAGAGAACATAATTTTTCCTGCCACAATTTTTTGGCATTAAAAATTAAAAACATGCCAGGAGCAAAGAAAAGGGTCAGCCACTCATTGCGGCTCTGACCCCCTTCTTCACTGTTTTGTACAGCGCGTCCCCACTTGCGGGGATTGGTATTTATTTTGTCCAGCATATAAATACCGGCAAAAAACCACGCTGCAAAAATTATAAGTTTTAAGATATTATATTCCAAAAGAATATCTCCTATTCAGGAATAAAAACTTACTTCTTGGCAGGAATCATCACACAATTTCCCTTGGACAGATTATCCCCTGTGATTTCCGTATTCAGACTACGGAGTGTTGCTTCGGGAATATTGAGTTTAACTGCAAGTTCCTGAAAAGTGGTATTTTCAGTAAGTTCGTAAGGTTCGGTACCGCCTTCGAAGTTGTCTTCGTTTTTGCCGCCCGCAGGATTTTCTTCAATTTTCGTTGCGATCTGGTCTGCAGAATCCAAATTCTCGTCTTTGTCCCTTGTCTCTTTCTGAGGAGTATCCTGTCTATCCTTCTTTCCGGCAGCAGCCTCCTCTTTGACAGTATCCGGTTTTTGGGCACCTTTGCCGGGGACAACCAGTTTCTGACCGATCTGAAGTTTTTTGGCATCTTCAAGAGTCATGTCATTGGCTTTGAGCAGATCAGCAAGTTTGACTTTGAGGCGGCGGGCGATACGCGCCGGAACATCTCCGGAACGGACAATGTAAATTCCGGCTTCAACTTTGACATCAGATTTTCCGGCAGATTTCTTATTGGCCTTTTTGCCCCTGGCGGGAATGGTCAGTTTCTGACCGATCTGAAGTTTCTTGGCATCTGCCATGGTCATTTTGTTGGCTTCAAGCAGAGCAGAAACGGAAACACCGAATTTTTTTGCGATTTTTGCGGGATAATCACCGGATTTGACAACATAAATCCCTCCCTTGGGCAAAGCCGCTTTGCCGGCAGTGCGTCTGCCTTTTTTTCCGGCTTTGCGGGCAGGACGGGAGTCGGAAATTCCACCGGAAGATTTAACATCCTCCATCGGCGCATATTTGGTGTAAGGTCTGTTGTTCTGCTTCTGCGGAGTCTGCTGCTGATTGTAACGGGGCTGAGACTGGGGCACGGGAGCGAACTGATCCGCCTGACTGTCTTCAGAAGCCGGAGGAATTGAACCGAACGTTTTATTATCAGAACCGAAATCATCATACTGACGGCTTGCGCCGATAGCGCGGTCATCCTTTGCCGGAATGTAGCGGTTATCCTGCATAACAGGTTTGGTACAACCGGTCAGGACCAGAAGACCGGCAAGTGTCACAACAACTTGTGTTTTCTTCATTTTTTGACTCCCTTTTTCGCGGAAACTTTTTACAATAATTTCCAATAGTTTAAACATTATTTCGGATAAAAAAGTAATACGATTATAATATACGGAAATATTTTTTAAATTCAAGGCATTAAAGACGTATTGATAAAGAAAAAAACATATTTTTTTGCAGTCTTCGTGATGGCTGCGGGGGTATGCGTGTTGCGTGGTGGTCCGGGGGCAGATTTACCGCTGGGGTATGCCGGGCTTTTTTGATGGCTGCGGCGGTGTGCGTGTGGCGTGGGCGCGGCGCTTGTGTCTGACCTGTCTGACCTGTCTGACCTGTCTGACAAATTGGGGCGCCTCGGTATACCCCGTGGGTTTG
>SUVX01000045.1 GCA_015061725.1 Lentisphaerota bacterium | reverse complement strand
TACGCAAAGGTGAAATATCTTTGGGATTGTAGCCGTTGACAGTAGCCCCCGAAGAACCGAATACGTTGTTTTTTGACTCAAGAGATGTAATGGCTCTTTCGCTATAACTGTTGATAACCGGACAACGCACAGGATCAGAACCTTTGACATTGATTCCGTCTTCGCCGTAAGAGACACAATTTTCAATGCGGTTATCGGTAAGTTTTCCCATGTAATACCGCATGCCGAAAGACGTTCCGGTTTTCTGGCGGTACATGGAAACACAGTTACGCATGGTATAGTTTCCGCTGCGGCCGCCGCCCCAGCCGATAAAATTTCCGGCAGAAGTCGGATAACGGGAGCCGTTGGCATAAGAAATACAATTTTCAATCAGAATTTTATTTCCGGCAAAGTTGATACCGCTGGAACAGAGAAAAACCTTGCAGCGGTTGACAACACAATTTTTTGCACTTGTTAAACGGATTCCGGCAACGCCGCTCCAATAACTGATTTGTTTGCTGTAAAATCCGCAGATGACAAAACCGTCTATTTTGACATTTTCAGGTTTTTCAAGATGGATTCCGTAACTGCGCAAGACTGAAACAGTCAAGTCGTGTTTATCAGGACTTTCACCGTCCGACGTGGAAATATAAAGTTTGCCGTCCTTGTAAAAGTAACTGCCGAAAGAATATTCCAAATCTGAAAGATTGACTGCCGGATTATAAATTTTAAGCGTATCACGTTCATTGACAGCCAGCACTTTATCTTTCCAATCCGCAACATAAATAAAGCGGTATCCGGGGAGTGGTTTGAACGCAGGAGCCGCTTTGTCACCGTGGAGAAAAACGGAACCGGGCATCTTGGCACGGATGGTCGCATTTTTCAGCGGCTTTTTAACGTAAACTCCCTCAAAGTATCTGCCGGGCAGAACGGTCAGAACATCGCCGCTTTTAAGTTTATTGGCACCATAATTGATGGTACGGAACGGCTTTTGCGCCGTTCCATTGTTTTTATCGCTGCCAACGGGAGAAACAAAATACTCCGCGGCAAATAATCCCGCCCCCAGAAGAACGGCTGAAAATATCAGAGACCTTTTCACAGATACACCTCTCTTGCTCCGAGATCAGAGCCGTCTTTGGCTGCACCTTTGGCGGGAGAACCATTTTTGAGACGGAATGTTTTATGATCAACAAACAACGGATCGGCAAACATACCGTGTTTTTCAATACCGAAACGGCTGCGGACCTTGTTGATATCTTTTTCCATATTTTTATTCATAACATCCCAGGTACCGCTGAAGTAATGGGTCTTTTTCCATCTGCCGACACCGTAAATTTCCTGTTTCTTTGAACGGGTCGTATGCCAGTAGAGGTTGTAATCACAGGTGATATGCTTGCCGTGTTCTGCGACAGAGAACACCGGACTGTGATGTCCGCCGACAACGTCAACAGAAATATTATTTGTAAAGGTCACTTTATCTCCCTGTTCACAGCCGATGTGCGCAGAATTGATTCCCGTTCCCCAAAAGGTATTGTGATCAATGACAACATTTTTTGCACGCAGCAGCCAGATGGCCTGGAATCCGGAAGTGAACACGCAATCCTGAACCAGAATACCGTCAATACCACCGCCGCGCAGCTGATTATTGGAGCAGCCGCCGACGGAATTTGTATCAAAATAGCAGTAACGGACCTTGATGTTTTTACACTCAGAAACTTCCAGACTGTTATTTGAGGCGGAATAAGTCGTATTTCCGAAACGGAATCCCTCAACGGTCACATTTTTCACCCGGTCAAGGTGCAGAATACTGCGGTAGAGACAAGCGGCACTCAAAACAGCTTTGCCGGGAACTTTGCTTTTGATCGTAACATTATCAACGCTGATAACGAATCCGCCGTGATATACGCCCGGTTCAACGATGACAGTTTCTCCCGGCAGAAGTTTTTTCAGCACTTTATCCAACGGATTTTTTGCGTTGACGGTATGGACTTTTTGGGACGGAACCGCTTGGGCAGGCATTTTAAAGGAAATTTTACGGGAAGTTTTGACGCCGGATTTACCTCTTTTCCAGACAGTCAAAGTTCCTTTGTAAGATTTTCCGGGAACAAGTTTGTGCAGAACGATATCAACTGCTGTATTCTTCAAGCCGGTAGATGACTGATACACCGTCCGGAAGAATCCGTTGCCGGAGACGTTGGCTTTGCTCCAGTACTCATTCGGCGTGCGGCAGAAAATGCGCGCCTTATCCGGCGGAAGCGGAATAACTTCAACCTCTTCAATGGTAAACTCTTTCACAAATTTTTCAGCTGCTCTGCCGCCGATAGCGCCGTTGTCAAAAGCAGCATAAGCCAATTTGTGTCCGACAGGCAGACGGTAATCTTTTTCAAGCGCCGCAATAGAAGCACAGTTTTCTTCAAGTTTTTCCTTTGCAGAAACTTTATTGCCTTTTCCGACATAGAGCGTATCGGTCAGCACGGCTTTATCGGCTTTGATATTTGCATTGATAAGCGTTGTCTTTTCAAGAGCAAGAACAGAAGCGGCAATGTCGGTTTTATCCAGCACGCAGGTATCAAATTTCACTTTTCCCGTGACATTGACAGAACTGTTTTTTAAAATCACCCCCTCAAAACGGACACCTTTTCCGGAAACTGAAACTTTATCAAAAACAACTTTATTTTTTCCGGCATTGCGCAGAACAATATTGTATCCGCAGGTATTGATTTTTCCGGAATAAGTTCCCTTTTCAAGATAAACAGTATCAATATCTTTGCGTGCAAGAGCCTTTTCAAGTTCAGAAGTGTTTTTAACGTGACAGAATCCTTTTCCAGCAACGGGATAAGCCCCCTTTCCGGCAAAAGAAGAAGTTTTGCACAAACGGTAATCAAAATAAGCTTCATCGGCAAACATCGGGTCTTCTTCGGAATTTGAAGAGATATTCAGATTCTTTTCCATCCGGACTTTATAGACTTCTCCTGAATTGAGTCTTTTGTGGATATTGTATTTACCATTGATCATGGTATTGCTGCTGACATTTCCTGTACTTTTCGTGCGGGCATAAAGTTCAATACCGCCGTTGACAAAGACATTGTTTGAAAGTTCCAGAAAACGCCGGACACCGCCCTTGCAGCGCATCGTGTTGCCGGAGCCGTTTCTGCGCTCAAGAGCCACTAACATATTGCGCCGCATGGTGATGCCGTCAAATCCGCCGCCTCCGTATTGGGCGAAGTTATAAATCTGACCGGAACTGCCGGTTCCAAGGATACCACTCTGATAACATGCACCGTTATTGAACATAAAGTTGTCTTCAACAGTACATCTTGCGCCGCTGCCGGTCAGTTGTATACCGGTTCCGGCGTTGCGGAGCAGACGGTTTCTGATGATTTTGTTGTCCTGCGTGGCATAATCCATGATGCCGCAAGTTGTTCCAAGAACTGTACAGTTTGAAATGGTATTGTTTCTGCCCGGTCTGTCTATGCGGATACCCTGCCCGGGAAAGAAAGTTACATAAAAATTGTCAAAAGTCACATGAGAACCGGTAATTTGAACGCCTTTGGTCCAGCGGTAACCTTTTGATGTATTGTAATTTACCGGCATGGCTCTGCCGTTGGCAAACCAGGGCACAATCACAACACCGACGGTATCCGGGTGAACACTCTGCAGAGGGTGGACATAAAGCTTTTTTGCCTTCTTATCCAACATGAAAGAACCGGGAGATCTCTCAATCATATCCAGGCTTTTCAACTCAAGAAAACGGTCACAGTTGAGCTTATCCCACAACATATTGACAGAAAGTTTGCAGTTTGTCTCCCAGATAAAACGGTAATTCGCAGTCTTTTTCCACGGAGTATTGACCTGATATCCGCCGGTAATGACCGCTTTTTCGCCGGGAGCGCCGCGGAAAACAATAGGTTCGGCGGCAGTTCCTTTAGCAGAAATTGCGACAACTTCATGATATACACCGCTTCTGACAGTCACGAAATCTCCGGGTTTCACCGTTTTTGCCGCCTTGTTGATGGTGGCAAACGGAGAATTTTCTGTTCCCGGATTGGTGTCTTTTCCTTTGGGAGACACAAAATATTCAGCAGCCCCCAATGCAACTGCAGAGCAAAGTGGGAATATGAACGATAACTTTTTCATTATCAATCCTTTTGATGTTAAAGTTTTTGCAAATACTCAAGCTCTTTATTTTCAATGCAATCAATATCACCAGTTATCTGTATGCGGTTCCCATTTACTCCATGTGGTATCTTCCCATGCAGCCCAGAAAGTGGTGTGATAGCCTTTGGGAATTTTGCCTCTTGCCATAAGAGAAACGTGACCGTCATAAAAAAGAATGTGCGTATCTCCCGGCAGATTCGGCGTATTTTTATCATAAGGTATATCAATTGCCTCGGGGCTTCCATGCGGGAATGCGATTCCGGATTCCTCTTTTGTGCCATTGTAGTTTACTGTATAATTTTTATAAGAATCTGCAAAGTGACAGGAACGGGAGGGTTTTCTGACTTTTCCCAGTTTTTTAGGTCCTCTGTTGGCAGTGTGAGAGTTAATTGCAATGGAGTACACATTCGTCCTCTTTTTCCCGACAATGAAAGAATCCATATTCCGGTTGGGACAGGCAAAACGGCTGCGGGTGATATTTCCATCAGTATCAATATAATATGACCCGTAACTTGCTTTATCAGGTCCCAGATAGGGATAAAGCAAACCGCCTTTGTTTCCATCTTCGAGTTCACCAATTTTATTGTTTGCGATATACCACTGCCGTCTGCATTTGCTGTAATTAGCTCCCCATGCCAATTCACTGGCACCGACAGCATATCCATCATTGGCATCTGCGTACATCATCCCGGCATTGCCGAATTGCTTCAAGTTGTTTTTGCACTGAGAAGTTTTTGCCGTATTACGCGCTTTCTGCAACGCAGGCATAAGCATCGCGGCAAGAATGGCGATTATCGCAATGACAACAAGAAGTTCTATCAAAGTAAAATTTGAGAAAAATATTTTTTTTGTTTTCATAGATCCCCCCAATTATTTCTGTGAAACAACTTCGATTTTGATATCCCTGATCACAACGCCGGATGAATTATTATGCGCCTGAAGACGGATATCAAATTTGCTGACTTTGCGGAGAACGCCTTTGCTGTCGGGCTTGGCGGCATCTTTCAGCACAATTTCGCCTTTGGCAACAGAAAAATCTTTTCCGCCTTTAAGATAAGAGGGAGCTTCGCCGATCCAGCCTTCTTTTGACCAGGTGCCGAGGCGCAGAGAAACAGAGCCGGCACTTCTCTTGAAAGTGATTTCATAAACGATTTTATCTCCGGCTTTTCCGGGAAAAGCATTTTTGAACATGATCCCTTTGCCCTTTTCAAGAGCAACTGCATTAACACCGTCGGCTTCAACCAGAGTTGCTTTCCCATTCCACCAGGCAATCGGCGTTTTACGTCCTTTTTTAAAAGGCATCTGCAAGTTCAACGGTTCTGCCATAACACAAAATGCAAAGACAGCGGCGAGGAGAGTGATTGTTTTCTTCATTTTCTTTTTTCCTTTTTATTCTTGTTTAAAGTCAATCACGACTTGCAAAATAATCTAAATCTGCGGGATATTCTTTACCATCCGTTATAAACATTGCCGCAGCAGAAATGGAGTCAACATGTTCCTCGGTTTCCGTTGCATGGGCAAGGTAATCCACATCCGTGGAAATCATTTTGTGATAATAGGGATATGCCGATCTTGCCGACAGTGCGCCGAAATAAAAATCACACAAATCATCGTTGGCAAGAATTTTATTCTGTTTATCTATTCTTTCTTCAAATGCGGCAAGTTCCTCTCCTGCCATCAAAGCAAGACACTGCGTTTCAGGATCAAGTTTGTGCGGAATGATTTGCGCCTTCAAAACTTTTCCGGGAGCAATATCCAGTTTGACCGCAAAGCCCCTGTACCAGAATCCGGGCGCTTCAGCCGGTTTCCTTGAGGGGAAATAAAAGTTGCCGAGAGAATAGGCAATAAAACCATTTTTGTAATTTTCATACCCCTGGGCAATGTGCGGATGATGACTGATAACAGCATTGGCTCCGGCGTCGATAAAGCCCCGGTAATTTTCACGAATCCTGCGGGAAACAAAGGGATTCTGTTCTTTTCCGTCATGAATGGAAACAAGTATGAAATCCGCCCTGCCCTTTTCATCAGCAATCTGCGCCGCCAAACGGGCAGGAACCAGCGGATTTGCTCCCGGACGATCGGCAAGCGCACAACAGGGCTGATGCATCGTCGCATTGAAGACGGTCACTTTTATTCCGTTGAGTTCACAGCGGTACGGTTCGAGCGCTCCGGCAAGATTTCTGCCGCCGCCAACGTATTTACCGCCCGCATTTTCAATATGGGTCATCGTTTCAATAAAGGCTTCATTGCCCCAATCCCGGGAGTGATTATTTGCAAGAGCAAAAAGGTCAAATCCCGCTTTGACAAGAGCGGGCAGCACTTCGGGATTCACTCTCAAATTGGGTCCCCATTTTTTGATTGCCTCTCCGTTGCAGGTCGCCGCCGTTTCAAAATTGGTTACAGCCAAATCACAGGATTGGATTTCAGGAAGAAAATTTCCGAAAGCCTTTTCATATTCCCCCGAAATAAGAATCTGTTCCGCCTTGTCGATCGGAACAAGATCGCCCGTCACAAGAATTGACGCAGTCAAATTATTCATACAGCATACTCTCCCTGATTATCGTATTCATTTTTTTCATGCATTTCAAGAAAACGTTTTTTGCGTTTTTCTGCACGCTTCTGCCGGGCAAACGCCTCGCTCAAATCGCTTTTAAACTCATCAAAATCAATGTCTCCTGAACGGAAATCACCGATACACAGAGAAAGGTCCTGCACAAGTTCAAGCGGATAATCTTTGAAGATGACCGCAGCATTTGCCGTTTCAGTAAAGAAAAAGTCATCGCGTCTGCCTGAAGTTTTCAAACTTTCAAACGCCACACTCTTATCTGCGGCAACACCGTAAGATGAAGCAGTCACCAGACGTTGAAACTCAGGCGTCAAGGTTTCTTCACAAATATCGTGCAGAAACTCCGTATCAGTGCAGTGAGAAGAAACCACCAGCGCTTCAGAGGCAAGCGGACAGGAACGTACACCGTTGATATAAGGCATCGGCGCAATATCATAATCTTCAAAGCTTTTATCATAGGTCTGATGCCGCGGGGAAAGTGCAAAAAGTGTCCTGCCTTTTGAAAACGTTTCTTTCTCAACACCGGATTTTCCCTGAAAAGCAATGATTTTTTTGAACAAAGCCGCCGCTTTAAGCACAGAACTTTCATCAGGAGAGTGTCCGGCCAAACAGTAAACCATATTAAAGAAAAATGTCTGGGCATAACACAAAAGATCAATTCCGTTAAAACCGGCATCAACAGCTTTTTCAAGAAGTCCGGTAAAGGTATCCCAATCCAGAGCAACCGGATCAAAGTCCGGCGCGATTTCACGCATCAAACTGCGGTTGTAGTGCAGAAGAACCGGAGAAAACAAATAAGGCACTCCGTAAAGACGGTTGTCTTTGTGGTACAAATCACATAATTTATCCCAGAAACGCCCGGACTGACGCAAGCGTTCCTCTCTCAATCTTGAAAACTGACTGATTTCCACGTTATAAGATGTAAAAATAGAATACGTCGTCATAACGCGCAAATCACCGCTGTACCCGCTGCGGGGCGGCTGATGTTTCAACGTAATTTCAGGGTGATGTATCTGCATCCATTTGCGGAATATTTCAAAAAAACGCGGAAGACAACTGACCGTCAACTCCCTGGCATCTCCTGCAAGAACAAAAGTTCCTTTGCGCGGAATACGCACAACGGCTCCTCTTTCCTGCAAAAGCGTCAAAGCTCTGGTCGCTGTCATCAATGCAACACCGAAATCCTCAGCCACTTTTTTATCCGACGGCAACTGCCCCGTCAGTTCGCCGGAACGTATCCGGTCAAAAAGCGCATTGGCAATCATTTCCGACTTGTTTAATACTGTCATTATAACCTCTGCTATAGTCTGCCCTATGTCACACCTCTGATATTTTAGCACATAAAAATGTTTTTTGCAAGTCAAAAGCAGAAAAAAAATACGATTCTGTTCAAAAAAAACACTGTTTATTGATATCTGACATCAAAATAATCTTGAAAAAAACAACGGCTGTGCTATATTCAATGCATTGCCTTTTAAATTATTCCACAAAAGGAAAGGATAAAATATGGCCAAGAAACGTTTTGCTGTTGTCGGAACCGGCGGACGCTCCGACATGTACATCTCTGCTCTCTGCGGCGGTGACTACAAAGATCACGCTGAACTGGTCGCTCTCTGCGACATCAACCAGGGACGCATGGACTACTACAACAAAAAAATTGCCGATAAATACAATCATCCGGCAGTCCCCACCTATCCCTGTCAGGATTTTGACAAGATGATCGCCGAGTGCAAACCCGACACCGTCATCGTCACCACCATGGATAGAACCCACCATGTCTACGGTTGCCGTGCCATGGAATTAGGCTGCGATGTCATCTCTGAAAAACCCATGACTGTTGATCCTGAAAAGTGCCAGCAGATCATCGACACCCAGAAAAAGACCGGACGCAGCTACATCGTCACTTTCAACTACCGTTACAGCCCCCGCAACACCAAAATCAAAGAACTGCTCAAAAGCGGTATCTGCGGCGAAATCACCAGTGTCAACTTTGAGTGGCTTCTGGATACCAGCCACGGCGCGGACTACTTCCGCCGCTGGCACCGCTGCAAACGCAACTCCGGCGGTCTGATGGTCCACAAAGCGACCCACCACTTCGATCTGGTCAACTGGTGGCTTGATTCCGAACCCGAAACCGTCTTCGCTATGGGCGACCTCAAATTCTACGGAAGAGAAAACGCTGAAAAACGCGGCGTCACCGAATTCTATCAGCGCGCCCAGGGCAGCGAATTTGCCCAAAAAGATCCCTTCGCCCTTCACCTTGAAGCCAACGAAGTGACCAAGGCTCTCTATCTGGATGCCGAAAAATACGACGGCTATCAGCGCGACCTGAGCGTTTTCGGAGATGGTATTGATATTGAAGACAACATGAGCGTCATGGTCCGTTACAAAAACAAAGTGGTCATGAACTACACCCTCTGCGCCCATTGCCCCTATGAAGGATACCGTATCTGCTTCAACGGTACCAAGGGACGTCTTGAGTTTTATGTGATTGAAAGCGGCTCCACGCCGCTGGCTGAAAACTTTGCTTCTTTCGGCAACCGCGAAGATGACAAAGTTGAAGACCGCAAGACCATGGCTCCGGAAATTCTGTTCCAGCCCTACTGGGGGAAACCCGTTGCCTATACCTATGACAACACCATCAAGAGCGGTCACGGCGGCGGCGATATCCGTCTGCTGAACAACCTCTTCATCGGTGTCGAAGATGATCCCCTCGGACATGCCGCCGACTTTACCGACGGTGCAATGTCCATTCTGACCGGTATCGGTGCAAATATTTCCATGCGCACCGGCGAACCTGTCAAGGTTCAGGAACTGGTCAAGTTCTGAGGACTCACTCAAAAAAATCCGCAGTTGCCGAAACCGACTGCGGATTTTTATTTTTACAACCAACCCGGAGAAAATTTTGATATGAAAGCACTGCTCTTTTTCTTTTGTTCCGTATGTCTTTTGGCAGTTCACGCAAATAATACTCTCAGTGTCTTTATGCGGAAAAACAAGACGCTCGCAATAAGAACAAACTGGGATGAAAAAAAAGATCTTTTACTGCTTTGCGGTCCGGGATGGAACAATAAACAATTTAATTTTGACAGCACATATCTTATTCCCAAAACACAGACGCTTGAGTCTCTCATGAAGAGAACCTCAAAACTCCCCAAATCCTTTCACTGGTGCGGAGACTCCACCGGCGTTATGCACATGTATCCCGACGCCAAGCGCAGCGAAATTTATATTTTAAGCGGAAACCACGGTTTCAACGGCACAACCATCACGCTGCCCGGACACAAATTCACAAAGGATGATATCGGCAAAAAATTCAAAGGTAAATATTATATTGTCAAAATCAATTCCAAAGATTCTTTCACGGTCGTTCCTCAAATCCGCAAAAACGATGTTCCTGAAGCCAAGGCGGTCAAATATTTCCCCAACTTTCCCGGCACCCGTCTTCTTGAATGTAAATACACCGTTGACGGCAAAGAACTCCCCTTTGACAAAGCCGTTTCCGGAAAAGTCTTTACCGTGACAGAAAAAACAGCCATCTGCAATTTTGAAGCTCTTGCCGCCGCAAAATTTCAGCACAACAAAGTCAATGATTTTTATGCGGTTTATGAAATAACTTACAATTTTTATCCCAACTCTGCCTGCAGAGTGGATACCCGGATAACTTTTCCCAAAGACATTTGTCTTATGGGCGTAAGTCCCATGCAGGACAGTGATCTGATTATGACAGGATTTGATTTCTACGAAAAATACATTCCCAAGATGAAACCCGTTCAGGAATCTGCCAAGACCGACTGGCGCAAGGCTCAGGCGTTTTACCGTCCGCAGAAAAAATATATGACAGACTCCCGGTACTACGATTTTGCCGCAGTTCAGGATTTGACCGTTATACGCAAAACCAGCGGACCGGCAGCCACGCGTTTTCAAATCAAAGTCAACGGCGGATACGTTGATCCCCTCGACCAGCCGGATCGCTGGATAGAATTTGTCGGCAATATTGAAAACGGAAAACGGAAGAGAAAAATCGGTAACGTGCTGGGACTTGACAGCGAACACGGTATTTTCCGAAAAAGTGAACGCGCAAAAAACAAATCCGCATTCATCATCCCGAACTGGCACAAGACTTATCCGACCCAGTTTGCAAGAGGCAAGCAAACCGTTAAAGCCGGAACAGTTATGGAATCTGTCGGCTATCGCTGCTACTTCAATCCGGAAAAAATCGGAGACGCAACAGTTCTTTTCACAATCCCCGTCAAAGATGGCAAAAAGGTTTACGCAGATTTCCACAAGAGTGTCAAAAATTACGCCCTGCCCTTTGCTGAAAATGCAAAAACAGTCATTATGGAAAGTTCTAAGGGCGTTACCCTCAAGGGCAACAAAGTCAGCGTTTCAGGCAATTACGGCTATATCGTGGTCAAAGTAAGATAACTGTTTTACATTGAACGGAAATTTTTCTGTTCTTTTTTACAGCGGAACGCCAACCTGAGCAGCGCCGGCAGATTCAATACTCCGCCGCGCACATAGCGGTATATGGCAAACGGGACCCCGAGGAATGCGCGCTTGTAATCGTATTCCCCCGGTCCCATAAAGAAATATTCCGTTTCAGGATGTTCAGATAAAATCCGCATAAGAATACAATAAGTCAGATAATATCCGGGGGAGTATTTGTCATATTCTCCCTTACTGCGGGTCAGGTGCGTGTAATTGTATGATTTTCCGTTAAAATATCCCAAGGCTGCGGCAAGCGGTTCGCCATTCTCATCCAGAAGAAGAAAACTGAAACTGCGCTTTTGAGCAATAAAATTCTTATAAATGCGCCAGACTGCCTGATTATCAACTCCCCCCGGAGTGTATTTCGGGAACTGGACACAATAGAGTTTTTCAAATAATTTAAAATCTTCTTCAGTTTCCAGCGGAACGACCCGGCAGCCGAGTTTCGGCATGGTGTTGCGCAGCCAGCGCAATTTTTTGCGGTTCTTTTGAGAAAGAGCAGCAAAGAAACTTTCTTCTCCGTCAAAAGCCCCCAGATTCAAAACCCGGTGCGTTGTCACACGCAATCTGCGGAAATCTCCTCTTTTTTCAATAACAGGAAGAGTATCCGCCGTATCAAAACTTGCGGCATTGAATTTCTCTTTTGCCGGAAGCGGCGCATAAAATGTCCGCAAAGAACCATCCGTATCAGCAAGAGCATTTGTCCAAAACACATGTTCCAGAAGATGATCAGTATCAGGAAGATCCGACAGCAGGGCGCGCATTTGAACAGCATCCTCTGCCCGCAGATAAGAATAAGCCTGAATGAGGGAGTCCGGATTCATTTTTCCTCCTGATAAAAATCGTCAAAACAAACTTTTTCAGTATGGAAAAGTCCGTGCAGCATTTCCAATATACCGTTGCTGAAAACAATGCTGTTCTTATGAAACTTTTTCCAGCGGGAGACACCGATACGCGGCAGAACCATCCGTTTGTCCCCCGGACGGCAGGCACCTTTATACACAGAAAACTGCACATCATATCCGCACTCACGGACAATTTCAGCAGCACGGCGGCTGTAATGTCCGTAAGGCCAGAAAAACATCTTTCCGGTCTTTCCTGTCAAGCTGTCAAGATAACGGCGGCTGTTGAGAATATCTTCACGCAGCATGTTTTCAAAATCGGCAGTATCTCCCTCCTGCGGAGCAGAAAGAATACTCTTGCCCCTTACGCCCAGGAAGTGCCGTGTACCATGTGCTTCAAGGCTCCAGACACCGGTGGACATCAGATATTTAAGTTCCGTTTCGTTGAGATAGCTTGATTTATCACCGTTGCGGGCGGCGGCGGCAGACTCTTCGATCGGACGACGCAGAATTTCAGGCTCAAGCCCGGAACGCAGTTCTCCATCGTGGGCAAAACCGGCAGAAACAGCCATCATCGCCTGAAGATTGCGTTTTTTCAATTCCTCCGTTGCAAAAAAAAGATTATCCGCCCAGCCGTCATCAAAGGAAAGCGCAGCACAGCGCCGGGAACCGGTCGGAACCTTCCCATCGCGGAGATACAGATAAGTTTCTTCCGGAGTCAGAATATTGAAATTTTCCTGAAGATAATCCAGCTGCCGTCTGAAAAGCGGCAAATCAACAGCCTCGGGGTGCGGCTCCGGCAAAACCCGGTGATACATGAAAACAAGCAACGGCATAAAAGACACCTTCCTTAAAAATTATCCGGTATACTATACAGCAAAAATTTATTCAAGTCAAGTTAAAGAATATTATTCTTCAGCTTTGATGGATTTGTCAACCATGGCGCAGACACAGGAGTCCGACCAGACATTGACCGCCGTTTCAATCATATCAATAATTGTGTAAATGGGCAGAATAATACCGAGGATACCAACGGCATTTCCCATACCGGAAACAAGAGACAAAGTCAAAAAGTAACATCCCATCGGAACGCCAGCATTGCCGATTGCGGAAACAACAGCAATCAGCATCCAGAGCAGAACCAGAGGCAGAGTCAGCACGACGCCGTTATTCTGCATGACAAATAAAGATGTCACCAGAACAAAAGCGGCACAACCGTTCATGTTGATCGTACAGCAGACCGGCAGAATAAAACGGGCAACTTCAGGTTTTGCCTTCATATTGTTTTCAGCAGAAGCAACCGTGACCGGCAATGTTGCAGCAGAACTTTTTGTAAACAGCGCCATCAGCACCGCCGGAAGCATATTGCGGAAAACTTTGACGGGATTCAAGCCCTTTACCAGCAGGAACAGAGGCAGAACCACAAAAAACTGCAACACGTTTCCGCCCAGAACAACTGCCACATACTTTCCCAGTGCGCCGACAATAACTCCGGCGGACATCTGAGCAGAAAGTTGTGCGGCAAAAGCGACAATTCCAAGCGGAAGAGCCCAAACCAATGCTCTTATGAGCGCAAACAAAAGTTCCTGAAGTCCCTCGATGGCTTTGGTCAGAATACGGATATTTTCAGATTCTCTCAATACAGCTAATGCAATTCCGACCGCAGCGGCGACAAGCAGAATACTCAAAACGTTGCCTGAAAGAACCGGCGTCAGCACATTGTCAGGAACGACTGAAAGCAGATGGTCATAATAAGAAAATTTACCAAGATTGGCAGGCACATCCGCCTGTCCGCGTTTAACGAGTTCCGCAGGCAGATTGCCGGGGGCAATCAATTTGTAAAGCAAGGCTCCGACACCGGCAGCGGCAAAAGTGGTAAGAAGAGTCCAGGTGATGGTATGCAGAAAAATTTTTCCGGCATTGCGTTTTGCGCCGAGCGAAGCCAGTGTCGTTGTAATGGCAAGAGCAATCGTTGGGACTGCAGCAAACTTGAAAAGCCGGGTATAAACAGCAGCGATAAAATCAAAAAAACTGTTCAACCAGGCACATCCCAGGATGCCGAGAATACCTCCCAGAATCAATGCAATCATCCAAACGGCAAACTGTTTACCGTTAAATCCACTCTTTTTCACAGAACAATCCATTGTCATACTCCTTTTTTTGTAAATCCGGTAATCTTTATAAATTAGCATATATGACAATTTTTTCAACCAGTTTCAACTTAAAACATGCATACCTTTGCCATACTCCCTGCCCTGATAAACGGCACAGGTGTTTTCCGGAACACTCAGGACATACTTTCCAACCTGCGGCATTTCAAGAGAAATATTGCCATAAGGTGACGGTGTCCGGGCGTTGAAATACTGCAGCCATCCCGGATTCGGAGAAACGGAAAATTTTTTGAATCCCGCCTCCAACGGACGGATTCCGGCAATATGACGGATAATGATATTCCCGGGAGCCCCTCCCCAGGGGTGACTCCAATCCAGGTTAGGTTTGAACGATTCATCCCAGGACTCCATTGCAATAGTGGCACCGCAGTCGATCATATTATTCCAGGAACGTTTTCCGTGTGAAGTGATCAAATCCAATCCGTAATCAGACAATCCGTTTTCAAAACAGCAATCCAAAAGGGATTGAGCCGTAAACACACTGCATGCCATGCCTTTGCTCTGAAGCACCTGAAGTATTTTTTTATTTTCATTCTTTTCAGAAATCCCCCAGAGAACAGGATAAATACAACTGTGCAACGATGTGTGTTCTGATTGCGGATTATCCACAAAAAGTCCATTTTTCAACATGTAAGAGCGAATGGCAGTTCGGGAACGGACCGCCATTTTTTGAAACTCTGCTGCCGCATCACTTTTTTTCAGACTCAAGGCGATATCAGCCATGCGGCACAATGCCGTGTAATACCAGCAATTGGGAACCAGATTCACCTCGCCCATCTCGTATCCATCTCTTTCACAGACGGGCCAATCAACAATATCACGGATGGGAATGATAACATTTCCGATTCCCAGAGATTTCCGGGCAGACTTGAGCAATGCCGGATTTAAAAGTCCGATATCATTGATTCCTTCGGTCAACAAATTTTCCTGCAGAGGTTCATACCATTTCCGGACACTTGTCAAGTCGCCGGTATAAAGCAGATAATCATGAACAATGGGTATCATTGAAAGACGCCATTCCGTCGGCCACGTCGGATACTCCAGCAGCCTGTCAATCGTATTTCCTGCAATTTTGCGGTCTGACGTACAGACGAAGTATCCCAGTTGATTGATATAAGCATCTCCCTCATACGCCTGCCGTTCACGGTTGCCGTCAATAAACACGCCGAAAGGAGTTGTCGCTTTCATGGTATACTTGCAGAATTCCCAGATTTTATCCAGATCAGAAGAACTGCTCTTAAAATCCGAAGCATCATCATCAAAGCGTCCGAAAAAAGCGCGCTGCCATGCCCGGCGGACAGTTACATTTCCCCGGATTTCCGCATAACGGAAAGGTGCTGCTTCATGTTCAAGTTTCAGTGTTCCATCATTGTATCCGGCATGAAACATCTGCATCTTCAAATAACTGGTTCCATAAGGAACGGTTATTTTTTCCTCCTGATAAACAAGCGAACCGCCCGGACTCCGGTTGACCCGCCCATTTATAGAAGCCTCACCGACAGCAAGGGTTATATCCTGAACTCCGGAAGAAAAAATTTCAACTTCAAAAACAGCAAATGCATGTTTTCCGAAATCAAAGAAAATTGTATTATCCTCAAAATTTTCCGTCCGGAACGGACGATTCAACTCTTCAAATACTTTCATCACCGACAGCCGTTTGTTTTTATTTTACAGTTTCAGGCATATTCAATCCGGTTGCTTTAAGAACCTGCAGTTGATTGAATTTACAAATTCCCCGTCCTGCGGGAACGATCAATGCGATTCTGAAAGAACGGATGTTACGCTTATTCATGTCAGGAAGTTTAAAAACATATTCATTTTGACGCCCGGTATCCGGAACCGGAAAAACTTTGGTTGCAACCATCTTACCGGCGGCATCGTAAAAATAACAACCGACCCTTTTACTGCCCTCAGAGCGTAATTTGAGAATAATGACATCATCAGGAGTACAGGATTTCACCGGTCCGAGTACAGTCTGCTGCTTTGTACTCCGGGATATCTCAAGAGTTCCGGGATTGGATTTGACAGATTTTTTGCCGATCTGCCACTTCAAACCGTCAAAAGTATAATCTGCAACCGGAGTAAAATCCGGATCTTTGCTGTTTCTGACAGCAGCAAGCATATCAACATAGATTGCGTTCTGTTTTTTTGACCCCGGCACATACGCCGGTCCCGTGAACTTTGCAGAAAACCAGATTTGCTCCCAGGTATTGTCTTTGGGATCGCCATTGGTCAGAGTGAACCATTGATCAGCTCTGGCCTGAACCGCCCAGCCTTGTCCCCAGAATACGTTTTTCTCACTTAAAACGACAGAGCCCGGCAAACGGTACCAGTGATATTTTTCATCCTGATAAACGTGACGCAAAGTCGTTGACACAGAACCGGGATAACAACGCATTTCAAAAAATGTTGTGTTGAATTTGTGCGCCGTGGGTATGATGACATTGACGCCCTGGTATCCCTTTTCTGAATAAGCTGATTTCAGAGCATATCCAATTAAAGAATCACTGTCTTTTACGACAAAAGCATTGAATCTGGGAACGGTCCTGAAGTTGGAATAGACAAGCATACGAAAATCCCTGTCTGGAATATTTTTGAACTTTTCCGGTCTGGGAAACAAACTGACGGAGGCGGAAAATCGTTTTTCAAACTCCTGTTTTATCACTTGGGGATTTTTAAGCGGATAACGGCAGATATATTCTCCGACATACCGACGGCATTCTTCAATAAGCTGTTTACGGGAAATACCGCGGGCAGTAAACGCTTCTTCAAAAATATGCCATTTTGCCAGAATATACCACAGCGGAGATATCAATTCATGACGTACCCGTTTGGCAAAACGGGCATCCGCTGCCGGCAACTCTGCCGCGGCCTTTTTCAAATCCGAATAAAAATCAAGCAAAAATCCCGCTGTCAGATATTTCCAATGTCCGACGGTAATGCTGTTCGCATCTTTTTGCGGATATTTTTTGATACCGGCACGGATCAAATCAAAATACTTTCTGACAACCGGAGCTGCCGGACCGTAATAACCTTTAAAAAACTGCTCAATCAACATTTCAACATCCGCATCAATATCCACCAGCAAACGGCTGCCGACAAAACAATTAAGCATATAAAAGTTCTGCGGCGCGACCCGGTCTCTGCCGTTTTCAATAAACATACTTACGACTTTATTTTCAAGGAAAAACTTCAAGTCCGGCTGAATACTGTCAATAACCGTTTCCACACGCGGCGGATTCTGATAAGCCGCACCGCCGAGATTCCAGTAATCCCAAATTTGCAGCTGTGAGGAAATTTTCTGCCAGCGGTGAAAATATGCAGCATAGTCAGGATGCTCCTTAAGCTCAAACGGTTTAAAGGGATTGAAGAAAAAAGAATGCCCCACAGTCATCAATACATTTTTTGCCGGCTGCAGTTTTCCGGGCATACGGCGGCGGGTAGAAGTACGGATGATAATCTCCGGATATTCTTTCCGGATTTCTGTTGCGATATAATTGATATAACTCAGCAGCAAGTCGCTTTCTGAGCCGGTGGCCGCAATGACCTTTTTGCATTCAGGACAACGGCAGATGTAATCCGTTGCATCCAACTCTGAAATATCATAAATCAACGGCCATTGTTCTTCGGGCAGCGTTTTGCGGTCATGCCGGATAAAGTTGCGCAAAGACTCCAGCGTCACCCGTTTCACCTCGGAATTGGCCATACAGAGAGAACCGAATTGATGAACTTTCTTCGGTGGAACTCTTTTTCCGAATTCATCCATCCGGAAATATTCAGGGTGCGTTTTAAAGTATTTTTCCGGCGGTACATAGACATCAAGATTGTGATAGGGATAAGTCGTCAAATTGAAATAATCTCCGGTATAAACCGGTTTCAACCGGGACGTCTGACCGCCGTTGATACGATTGCGGAGTATCCACATAAGATAAGCTTTTTTTGTATTTTCGTCCGCCCGGGTAATATGATAAACCGTAGGTGTGCCATCCCAAATAAGTCTTCCGGCAAATGCAGGCTTGCGTTTTTCGTCAAAGCGGGGGAACTTGACTTTTTTATCCGGCAGTAAAACTTCTCCCGGTACAAGAAAAGCCGTTCCCAAACGTTCCAGCAATTCATAAACGCCGTACAACGTTCCGGCAGGACGTCCTCCGGCAATAACCAGATTTTTTCCGACGGTCTTTAACATCCACTCTTCTTTGCCGAATTTTGCAGGAGCAAAACCATTATTCCGGGCAATCTCAGTATCGCCCAGAAAAATAACTTTTTTGCCTTTGGCATCTTGGGAAGATATTTTTTTCAGTTCACGCTGATAAATCTTCCGGTAAAAATACAGGAGTTCTTTTTCAGCCAATTTTTCCAAACGCGACGGATTTTTCCCGGTCACCAGATATTCAGGAACAGAAAAGGCGGCAAATGTCACCCCGACAACAGCACAGAAAATCAGAAATTTTTTCATAATACACGTTCACTTTCAGCATAACTGTAAAATTTTCAATTTTTGAATGAATTTTTATATTCTGCCAAACCTGTCTCTTCCTTATCTGTTTGCCGGAATAAAAAACTCTGTATAAATATAGCGCATTTTTACATCAAAAACCTTGACAAAAGTGCTTTTTTATAGTATTATAATGCAAAAGCATCAAACCAGAGAAAAAATATGCCACAGATCGACCTTCATTATCATTTACAGGATTTCATGCCGGAAAAGCATATGCCGCTGTGGGTTGTTCCCATTCCGGCGGGGAAACATCATGCCCGCTGTTTTCATGATCATTTCCACAGTGAACTGGTAATCATTTTAAGCGGCTCAGGTGAACACCTCTTAAACGGCAAAAGCACGCCCGTTTCCGCCGGAGATGTTCTGCTGATTCATCCGGGAGTTATCCACGCATACGATAAAACTTCAAATTTGGAGCTTGTCAATATCATTTATGATGCAAAACGGCTTTACCTGCCTGTGTTGGATGGTTATTCTCTGCCGCTGTTCAAGTGTTTTTTTCCTGAAAATTCCGAAGATATTTCCTGTTCTGCTCTGCCGCTGATGCATCTGGAGAAAGATGAATTGAAAAAAGCTGCCGATATGATCAATGAAATGAACAGAGAACTCAAGGGAAACCATTCCGGCAATAACTTACTCAGCCTTGCCTTGCTCATGCAGCTGGTTGTCATGTTGTGCCGGAACGGAGAACGCGCCGTAAAAAAGAGCGCCTCCCCTTTCCGCATCGGAGAAATCATAAGTTTCCTCAAAATGAATTATCACACCGGTATATCAATAAAAGCTCTTGCAAAACGCTCAAACATGTCAACGCGCAATTTTTTTCTGATTTTCAAAAAAACAACCGGCAGTACTCCGATCAAATACCTGATAAATCTGCGTGTTATGCACGCTGCGGAGCTGCTGCTCCATACGGACTTGAACATGACTGAAATCGCTCAGGAATGCGGATTTTCTGACAGCAACTACTTTTGCAGGAAGTTCCGTGAAACAACCGGCATACCTCCCCGGCAATTCCGGTTATCAGCCGCAAAGAAAAACGGCTTTACGGAAACGCCTCCCGGATTATTCAAATTGAAAGCAAACACATTATTACAATAGAAACAAGACAAAACTCCGCCTGAATTTGCGGATTTGATATTTTTTCAACTTGATTTTCCTCAACTTTACAAGTATATTCTCACCAACCCCAAATTAAAATGAAGGATTCGGGAAAAATGACGATTTTTGAAAGAAAATGGCAGGCTGGTCTTGCCGCACTCAACCCCTCAAAAAAAGATCTTGAACACGGTCTTGAACTCCACAAGAACAGTTTCGTTTTTGATGCTTACAGTTTTATGCCGCGTGCCGCAGGATTCTGCGAACGGATAGATCAGTTGATAGAAGAACACGCAAGCAGAGATGAACTGCGTTATGCCTATGAAGAATTCGGCATGTGTTCAGGATTCAAAGATCCGGAAAACCGGAAGCAACTCCGCAAAATCTGGGATATGTCCGGCGTGGATTGCGTTTTCCAGAATTGCGGAGAAGAAAGCAACGATATTGAAACATTAATCAAACGTCTGAGTTCCTACACCGGCGTCATTGATCGCGTGGACAGCGTTTATGAACGCGCCGCGTTCCCCGAACAGCTTGCAGGAATCCGCGAACGCGGCAAAAAGGCTCTCTATATCACAACCAACGGTGTTCCCCTGCCCTCCAAACTGATTTCCAGTCATGAAGCCTTGATGTATCTGCAGGTCTTTTTCAACTTCAGCGTCCGCATGATGCACATGACCTATAACCGCCGCAACCTTATCGGTGACGGCTGTGCAGAATTGACCGATGCCGGATTGAGCGCATTCGGAAAAGATGTCGTCAAAGAAATGAACCGTGTGGGAATCATTCCCGACGTCGCACACAGCGGTCAGCGCACCAGTCTTGAAACAGCGCTCTGCTCAGAGAAACCCGTTGTCGCCAGCCACTCCGTCGCCGGTAAATTTTCAAGCCACTACCGGGCCAAGGGTGATGACGTTATCGCCGCCATCAAAAAGACCAACGGTTACATCGGTATCTGCGCCTATCCCAAATTCATTCAGCTTGAAAAGAACCTCAAATCCTTCATTGACCACATTGACTATGTCGCCAGAACTTTCGGTGTGGATCACGTTGCTATCGGTACGGATACGGGTTTCTCCGTCGGAGAAGTGACTTTCAACAACAAATTCCCCGCCAACCGCAGTATCTACGAACAGTTCTGGACTCCGCCGGGCGCAAGTGTTGATGCCACGCAGGAGCAGTGGGACAGTCTTGCCTGGACAAACTGGCCGCTTTACACTGTCGGTCTGGTCCAGCGCGGATATTCAGACGAAGAAATTCAGAAGATCATCGGCGGAAACGTTCTGCGTGTCTGCCGCGATACGCTCTCCTGAGTTTAAAAGTTCAACGTTTGGTCCTGACAAACACCAGCACACCATATCGGGGGTCAGGATCAGCGGCAAGACATTTCCATGCGGCAGATTTGTTCAATTTGAGAACAATCTGCCGCAAATCTTTTTTACTGACAAAGAGATCTGAAAACGGCAGAATCAGATATTCAGCCTTTTCAGAAACGGCAGTTCCTGAAAAACTTTCCAACGGATTTCTTCCGGCAAAATGAGCCTGGAAACTGAGAGTTGTCTGAAGCGTTTTTCCGAGAGGAATGAGTTTTTCAAGTTCTGTTATCTGCATTTTACGGTCAACGAATTTTCCGGTTATAACTCTGCAGTTATAAAATCCCCACGGCAGTTGACCTGTAAAAAATCCGCACAGAAACATTCCGGCAATGGTTGCCGCCAATGCAGCCGTAACTTTGGAAGTTGAAATTTTTTCACAAGCGCTAAGTCCGGTCATTCCGGCGGCAATCAGTACAGCGGTAAACTCCACCTGATACTGCATGCAGACATTCGCCAAATCCGTTCCGTTGAGCAGAAAAACTCCGGCAAGAGAAGGCAGAACCATCACAAGAAGTTTTGCAGAAAAGACAGCGGCAAAGAATCCGGCAAACAGCATTCCCGCAAAATAAAAATTTTCAGCAGCAAAAAGCTCTCCGAAGAAAACCGCAGGTTTCACAACGGGTGAAAGCAATATTTCAGGGACTGTTCCGCCCAGATTGGAGTAATGGAACATCTGCTTATATTGAGAAATCTTCTCTCCGCTGTCAAGCAGCATACACAACCGGGTTTCAAGCAGAAAACAGGCAATCATCAACAGCATAAGTACAATGCCTGTGATTTTCATCCTGCGTTCTTCAAAGACAAGAAGCATAAATCCGAATCCGAACCAGAACACAGCAAAAGTCTCCTGAACCAGCAGGGACAAAATCAGAAACACGACCGCAGGAATATATTTTTTCCGCACATAAAAACCGTAAAAAAGCAGAAACAGCGGCAGCAGATAAATATTGGGATGATAACCGTAAAAAACGCATGTATTCAAGTTTGCAAGAGAAAAATGCAGCAGCAATCCGATAGAAAACAACAATGCCCGCCACGGCGGCACACCGCAGGAGCGTCCGGTAAAATAAGCACAGGGAATCGTAGAGTAGATAATAAAGGAATTAAGATAAAAAATCGTATCAATATCCGGTCTGAACCGGAATACAACGGCACCGACCATATTGGGCAGCAGATTAAAGTGTCCGCCGATGGTGAAAAAACGCAAAGGCGCAGAGAAAAGCGATTCTCCAAGTTCACGGTAGGCAAGCGTATAAACTGTCCAATCTGAAAACGGCAGTACAAGACAATTGTAAGCGACCTGTTGAAGCCACACGCCGTATAAGGCTCCGGCAACACCGCCGCAAACAGCAAGAGTCAAAGCATACCTTCCGCCTTTTTCGCCGGAAAGCCAACTGATGTCAAAAAGAGAAAAAATCCTGTAAACGACAAAAACAAGCAGATAAATAAAAGCAAGTATCGTCACAAAGTTGACAGGAAGAAACGGCAGCAGAAATAAAAACAGCAGTAACGCTCCGCGACGGCAGATCAACGGCAGAAGTTCTTTTTTTATCCGCAGAACGACCGGAATAGATATCAGCAGCAGTAAAACACCGGTCAACCCCAAGACTTTACCATCCGCAGGAAAAGGAACATATGCGATCCCCCATTGAAGCGGCGCATAAGTTTTTATTCTGAAATAAAAATTAAGTCCACCGATGACCAGTGCGTAAAGTTCAAGAAAAAACAATAACGGGAAAAGAATTTTTTTCATACAGTCTCCTTGTCAGGATTCTTTTTACAGGCAAAAATCCAGCCTGAAATAAGAGCAGTAAACGGCGCAACCAGAACAAGAGAAAAACTGCCGATCAGAGTTTTGACCAGTTCTGAGGCAACCAGAGAAGAATTGAGAAACTCCAACACCGGTGTTCCCTGTGCAGAAAACATCATCAGCAGAGTAATATATCCTCCGGAATAAGCAAGAAGCAAAGTTGTTGTCATTGTGCCGACAACACTTCTGCCGATACGCAGTCCTGATTTGACAAGTTCCTTTCCCGGCAAATCAGGATTATGCAAAGCAAGCTCTTCCACGCCTGAAGCAATATCCATCGCAAGATCCATGACGGCACCTGAACTTGCCAGAATCATGGCGCCGATAAAAACATCCTGTATGTTCAAAAAATCATATCCGCTGTAATAAAGAGTCTGCACATAAGGCATGGCAGCACCGTTGATGTGCATCAAACGTCCGAAAATATGCGCCATGAGAAGTCCGGCAAAGACACCTGAAATGGAGCCGGCAAACGCAGCAACACCTTTTCTTGTCAACCCGGCAACCAGAAAAATGATAACAGCAGTCAGAATCACAACAGCGGCAAAAATCATCCAGCTTGCGGGATATCCTCTTAAAGCCAGCGGAATAACCAGTTTCCAGATGACAAGGCAACTGAAAACAAAACTGAACAGAGCTTTTATTCCGGTGAATCCACCGAAAATACAAAGCAGAATACAGAATCCGGAAAAGAGAGTCAGACTCCAGAAATTGCGGTAAAAGTCTTGTGCGGTCAACACACTTTTCTGCGGTGTATCCCCGGGTTGGAGAACGACGACTGCCGTATCGCCTTTCTTAAAAACTTTATCCAGCTCCATCTGTCCGCGCAGTTGATTGTTGGCAGTAAATGTCTTTCCGCCGACGTTAACAGTCAGTTTTTGTGAACCGTAAAGAACCAGACCATGCCGGGTAAGTTCAGAGTTATCCGCTTCAAGCACCTTTGCCGGAAGTGTTCTGCCGGCGGTTCCGGCTACCTTGGGAGCAGAGGGCACAAAATACAGGGCGATACTTAAAAGTATCACCCCGCAGACAAGTATAATTTCCCGTTTGATGGCTCTTTTCATCAGAGAACCGTTTTCAGCTTTTTGGCAATATCGGTATTATCAATAAAGCCGGTGAAAATCTCAGCCTTGACACCTTTGCTTGTTGTCAACACAGGCAGAGCCGTATGTGAACCGCTGGTCCAACCGATGCCGGCCTTGCCATTCATCACAATCCGGGCGGCATTGTGAAGTTTATTTTCCTTGAACCCCTTTTCCAGAGCTGCAATCTCTTTTGAAGTCAAGACCATGGGATCTTTTTTGATATTTCCGGAAAATTTGAATCCGAAATCCTTTTCAAGCATCTTCCGGGCATCGGCAAAAGAAAAATCTTTTTTTTCTTTTTTTGCAGCCTTCACTTTTTTTGCAAATTCGCCGATGGAACACTTTTGATTGGCAAGGCGTTCCATATAAAGAGCATAACCGGTTCCTGCAAAGCCCATTGTCATACCACCTGTTTCGTGATCTCCGGTAACGACGATCAATGTTTCTCCGGGGTGTTTTCCGGCAAATGCAAGAGCAACCTTTACGGCATCATCAAAAGCAAGCACCTCATAAAGATTTCCGGCGGCTTCATTGGCGTGTCCGCACCAGTCGATTGCACCGCCCTCGACCATCATAAAAAATCCGTTGGGATTATCAAGCAATTCAATACCTTTGGCAGTATACTCAGCAAGACTGGCAACATCTTTTACCCGGTCAATGTTGTAAGGCAAGGCACCGGTAGAACCGCTGGCAAGAACTTTACCGCAACCTTTTTTAAGAGCGAGCAGATCTTTTTTGTTTTTGACAACTTTATAACCGGCCTTTTCAGCGAGTTTGTAGATATCACCTTTGTATTCAGGAGATTTTTTATCATTGTTTTTGGCAACACCGCCGCCGCCGAAATAATCAAAACCGGAGTTGATCAAATCCAAACCGAGGGCATAATACTGCGAACGGCTCGGGCGGTGACCGTAAAATCCGGAAGGTGTTGCATGATTGATGGTAACAGAAGTGACGATACCGACCTTTTTGCCATTCTTTTTTGCAACATATGCGACGGATTCCAGTTTTCGCTTACCGGAGTGATCCATTCCGACACGTCCGTTTTCTGTCTTTTCACCGCAGGCGATGGCAGTTGCAGCAGCAGCGGAATCCGTCACCAGACTGCTGGAGGAACTTGTCCGGGTCGTTGCATGATACGGCATCGTATTGATGGCAAGCTGTCCTCTGCCGGTTTTACGGGAAAATTCATCAGCAATCATACGCTGCGGTGTTGCCATACCGTCTCCGATAAAGAGAAACACATACTTGGGATTTCTGCCGTAAAGCACGACTGCACTCAACAGAAACAGACATAAAAAAAGTTTTTTCATAGCATTTACCTCTTGGAATATTGAAATTTCACAATAACAAAAAATACATCCGAAACAGAATTTCTGCAACCTTTTTTCAGAAAGTATAACAGTTTTTCTCACAATTTCCTTTATAATCTCCCGGTTTTATATCGCAAAATAAAAAAAGCGTGCTATAGTAAGAAAAAGTAGCGTTCCTGTTTTTTTGACCTGTCCGGAATTTTTCAGGTCAGAAGAAGAGGTAAGTTTGAATACATATCAAAAGGATTTTATTTTATGCTGCAGAAAGAATGTAATTACGATTTCCGCAACCGTATCGACATTGTCCACCTTGCGGGACTTGCTGATTCCGCAACTCCCTGTCAGGCGGATGAAGTTGCCGTCACTTCAGAGTGGAGGATCGCAGTTCCTTCCGGTGCTCCCGCCGCTGTCGTTGAAACCGGAAAAGACCTCGCAGATTTCTTTGCTGTTTCAATGGGAACACCTGTCCATGTGGAAAACACAACCGGTAAAAAAATCGTTATTGATTTGAACAAAGACCTTAATCTGCCCAAAGGTGCGTTTTATCTGGATGTCACAGAAGAATGTATCACCATTTCAGCCTCAAGTTGCGGCGGAATCCGTCGCGGCGGTGTCTATATTGAAGATCAGATGGCTCTGCGCGGCGCCCCGATTCTCAAAGCGGGTAAAATCCGCAGAGAAAAGCTCATCACCCCGAGAATCGTCCACTCCGGCTGGGGCATTGAACTCTTCCCCGACTCACACCTCAATGCGATGATGCACGCGGGTTTTGATGCGATCGCCGTTTTCTGCACCGGACACAACCGTACCAATATCGGCACGCTGGATTTCAATGATCTGGTGAACCGTGCAGCAAAATATGACGTTGAAGTTTACCTCTATGCCTATCTGCCGAGTTTCAAACATCCTGATGATGAAGATGCGGTGGAATTCTTTGAAAGCGTCTACACCCGTCTGCTGGAAAAACATCCCGGTGTTGCCGGTGTCATGCTCGTCGGAGAGAGTGCCGAATTTCCGAGCAAAGACCCTGCAACGACCGGAAAACGCAACAGAGAAAGCGTTGTTGACGGTATTCCGGACACCCGTCCGGCTCCCGGCTGGTGGCCCTGCACGGACTATCCGGCATTTCTGACAAGAGTCCGTGATGCCGTCCGCAAGGCGATTCCCGATGCCCGGATCATCTTCAACACCTACAACTGGGGCTGGACTGAACTTGAAGTCCGTGAACGCTTTCTGAAAAATCTGCCCGAAGGTATTACAGTTCAGGTGACTTATGACATCTTCTCAAAACTCAACGTCATGGGTCAGATGCGCCGCGTCATGGATTACTCCATCACCGCCGCCAAACCGGGATATTATTTCTCAAGCGAATGTCAGGCCGCAGCAAAGTATAAAATTCCGCTGCTTTCAACCGCCAATACCGCCGGAGCGACCTGGGATATCGGTGTGATTCCCTATGTTCCTGTCCCGCAACGCTGGATTATCCGTTTCAAGGAACTTGACCGCTTCAGAAGAGAATGTAATCTTTCAGCGTTCTACGACTGCCACCACTACGGCTGGTATCCGTCAGTCATCACCGAACTGGGCAAGGCTTATTTCAACTCTCCCCAGTGCGATCTGGATGCGGAACTTGCAAAAATCGCCCGCCGCCGCGCCGGAAACGGTGCAGAAGATCTGCTGAAAGCATGGCAGAATTGGAGCGATGCCTTTGACTACCTGCCTGCCACCAACGAAGACCAGTACGGACCTCTGCGTGTGGGTGCGGCATATCCGTTGATTTTCCAGCCCAACATCACCCGCACAATGGCACGCAAGGAAATCGCATTCCCTGCCGATCCCAACGCTCACTTCGGTGGCTGCATCATCAAAACATTGTATCAGCCCTACGAAAATATCAATCAGCTGCCTGCGGCACTGCGTTATCCCAATGAACTCAAAGGAATTATTGAATTTCTGCGTCTTTGGGACGAGGGTATCTGTCTGTATGAAAAGGCTCTGGCAGCGGCTCCGGAGGCATACAAAGAGATACTGGAACGCGAACTGAACATGGGCCGTTTCATCCGCTGCTCTCTGCAGTCCTGCTTCAATACCAAAACCTGGTACTGCCTGAACCGCGATCTGCAGAATATCACCACGGCAGAACAGGGGCTTGCCATTCTGGATAAAATCGTGGACCTTGCCAATGCGGAAATTGAAAACGCAAAAGAAGCCATGAACTACGTTGAACTTGACTCCCGCCTCGGTTGGGAGCCGAGTATGGAATACGTCGGCGACGTCTGGCACCTTGATTGGAAAATCCGTCAGGTCAACAGTGCTCTGCGCGAAATTGCGGACTACCGCAAGATTCTCAGTCTCACCGGCGAAGAAAACTGATTTTCAAGTCAGTAAAATCAAAGGGGCTGTTGCAGATTTCAACTTGCAACAGCCCTTTTTTGTGTCTAAACTTTTGAAATGGAAAGAATTTCAAAAGTTTGTCCTGTTTTATTCAAATTTATTTTTACAGCAATCGGCATGGTGAAAATTACCAAGTCCGTCCGTATAGTAATCCAGCCAGTTGGTTATTTTTACCGGAGCGTAGATTTCATAGGTAAAATCAACTGAAAAGGTTTGTTGCGGATTCTTTTTGCGTTTATCCCGATTGTCGAATTCATCTATTTGAACGTATTTTACTGAAAGTTGAGAACCATTGATTTTAAGTTCCAGAATGTCAGCATGATGGGGCAAATAATAGAGAGCATGATATTGTCTGTTTTTCCAAACGACAATAACTCGTTCATACCCCTGTGTAGAACGTTCCCCGCTGACATCATCATTGGGAATAAGTACCGCAATTTGATAAACATCTGAACCAATTTTAACCTCGCGGCAGAAATCCGGGGGAAGAGTTGCAAGGTCCTCTATATAGTTTTTCTCCTTGGGATCAATTGGTTCACCATGCAGTTTAAGCGGAGTACTCCGGCGCAATTCATTGTATTCTACAGGTACATTACCGCATATACATCTGACCTGCAACCCTTGGAATCTGTCAATTTCCGCTCTGCGTTCAGGAGAACATTCCCAATATTGCGCTCGATTATGATAAAGGCGTATAAGTCTGAATCGAGAGTCTGTCGAAAAAGAGGAGATACCGGCATACCGACTCTTGATTTTATATTCAGGGGAATTGACAACTTTCTGTTTCCAATCGTTCTCAATTTTCAATAGTTCAGCTTGCTTATTTGCAGGATATTTTGCCAGTGCGGCATTAAACGCCCGTTTATAAAGACGCTCCAGATAATTGATGTAACTTACTTGATAATCCTCTCTTTCTCTTGCAGAATTCAAAATCATATTGATTGCAAATTTATACAACTCCATCGAGGCACGGGAAGCATTTTTATCACCGACACCGGCTCTGATGTTGGCAATAAAATCTTTTGATATCTTCCCTTCATCATCCGGAGTTAATTTGAATACATCATTGTTTTCAGTACAGCCGATTCCAACAAACAGTACAACAAGAACGCTAAAAAGGATTTTGAACATAACACACTCCATTTATATCAGTTGTTTATACAGTATATTGCTCCATTGATTTCAAATGCCTTGACTCCCAAAAACGAGAAAACTCTTGTGTCTCTCATAAAATTTTATAAAAAGTTAATGTCCCAAATTTTGTGATGGGATGAGTTGTTTGACAAAAGTGCATCTGACCTTTATTTTTTAATAACCACAAAAAAAAGTAAAGGAAGAATCAGATGCGCAATAAAATTACTATGGAAATGTTCATTTGTCAAGCTGGAAACGGATTTTCTTTGGACGAATTGGTGAAAAAGTTGGCAGATGCCTTTGAAAATAAGGCTTTCGCTGAAATCTTGAAAATGAATTTGCAACTGACACAAGAGGTTTTGATGTACCGGATTTTCAATGGCA
>SUVX01000044.1 GCA_015061725.1 Lentisphaerota bacterium | reverse complement strand
TTTTATAAATACTCCGCTTTTTTTGAAAAGAGGAGAGGGGTTCGGGGAGAGGAGAAAAACTTTTTTTCTCGTGAAAAAAAGTTTTTCTCCTCTCCCCGATTCCCATCTACCCTTTTCGGGAACAGCGCATTGCGTTCAACAGATTTTGAAAAAGTTCTGCGGTTTGTTTTTCTGTGTAGTTGGCAAGAATTCTTGCACGGATCGTGTCAGAAGACGGGGTGTCAAGAATCTTTTGCAGCATTTCTGCTGTTATTTTGTCTACCGGCGCATAAGTTACTTGCGGACCGAAATATTCTTTTACGGGCGCTATATCAGGAAGAAGTAAATCACATCCCAGAACCGCCGCTTCAAGATTGCTCAAACCCGGTGTCTCCGAGGTACTGGACGATATACACAGGCGGCTTTGCCCCATGAGTTTCAATACTTCTGAGTGCGGGAGAGGTCCTGCAAAATTATGCTGATTCCCGGCAAGTTTCCGGCAGAGAGCATAATATAATTTATGCATGGGACGGGCTGTGCCGATAAATGTGACTGCTATACCGCTGTTTTTCAACTGCTTTATCAACTTCAGCTGATTTTTGCGCGGACAGAAGTGTCCGACATGAATGATGCCGTTTCTCTTTTCAGGAGACAGTTGCGGGATTTTTTCAAGCTCAACCGCATTGATCGTATTGGGAATGACGATAACTTTTGCTTCGTTTGCGCCCTGATCCAGCAGAAATTGCTTTTCTGCAGCAGAGTTGACCAGAAGCAGAGAACTTTCATGCAGCAGTCTTTTCCGTCCCTCAGACCAGCCGGAAACTTTTTCTCCGCAGGAAAATGAGTGCGGAAAAAATATGCGGCGCAGAAACAGTTTTGTTTCTTCAATAATGTTTTTTAAAGGAGACAGATGGGAATTGTTCTGCCAGCAGGTTGGAACCAGCCAGATTTCTTTATCCAATTTTTTTGCAATCTTCCAGAACGGCAGACTTTCATGCAGCCGTTCCAGGTGCCAGATGAAAACGATGTCGGCATCAAGCATATCCTCTTCACGGATATCTCCGGAAAAAATCGTAACATCACAGTTTAATTGCGAGAGTACTCTTTTCCACTGTTCCATCTGGACGATGTCGCCTGCTGGAATATTCTGATAGTCCCGCCTGAGACAGAAGATGATTTTTTTTGTCATGATGTCAGGACCCCGCAATTTGCAAAAGCATTCTGCAACGCTCTTCCCAAGTGTGCTGCTCAGCTGATTTTCTGCATGTTTCTGGAGAGGGCAGGGAATTCAGCAAAGCTGCAATTTCAGCACAGAACTTATCTTTGGATACAACGCGTGAAGTTTCTCCGTCAGCAGCAGAATGAACTGTTGAAACAACACTTTTGCCCAGTGCAAGATATTCGTAACTTTTTAACGGATCGGCGCAGAGAGACACCTCATCGTTTTTGAAGGGAACGATTCCGATTGTGAAATCCCTGACGATTTCCGGCAGACGCTCAAACGCAAATGCCGGCATAATTTCCACATTTGACTTTTTTTTCAGAGCTTGCAGATGATCCGGATTCCGCACTGTTCCCGCCAGGCGGAGTGTGCAGTCAGGAAATGTATCGGAAATCTGGTGAAGTAAATCATAATCGATCCATTCGTACAAGGCTCCGTGAAAGCCGATGACCGTTTGGGCGGGAAACCCGATCGGCTGCGTCAGAAAAGACTCCGGCACGCCATTGGGAAGCAGAATCGTTTTTTCAGGATACGTTGAATACGACTGCAGCCGCCGGGAGACCGTTGTTATGACATCTGCACTGCGCATTAAAAATTCTTCTTTCATTCGGAGTTTTTCCAAATGTTTGCCATTGGGGGCATGAACGGCAAAATAATCCAGCTGATCGTAAATGATTTTTTTTGCCGTCAAATTTGAAACCACGGGTGCCCACAGCGGATTGCTGACAACGAGACAGGCATCCTGCAAGTTGATTTTCCTCTTTAAATAAGCTCCGACTGTGCGGGGGAATTTATCTGATTTGGGCAGCAGGGTATGGATCGTTACATTGTGACACTTTTTTATTCCGGCTTTCCAGTGGCGCAAACCCGGAATTGTGACAAAATGAACCTCATGCGAAAGAAGAGCCGCCGTTTTCGCCAGCTGTACCGTTCTGCCGCCGATGCAGGAATCCCAGGTTATGCCGCTTAAAAAAACAAGTTTCATATATTGTATCAAATGTTGTGTCTGAATGATTCCGGAACAAAGTTTCCGGTACAGTAATTGAGTACTTTCAGATACCGCAGATAGACTTCTGCGGCAGATTGTTCCGAACGGACGGCTGCAGGTTTGCTGCAGTTCCCCGAGGCAATGGACAACATTCCTGAAGTCAGAGATTTTATGATCTCCGGATTCGGAGTATAAACAATAGTGCCGCAATTTGTACTGTTCAATTCCGTAAGATAAGTAAAAGGCAGATCAAACAGCACGCAGTTTTTATAATCTGTCTGTCTTTCAATATCGCCGACTTTCGGAGAGAGAATTATTTTCTGCATCCGGATCGCCTCCGCTGCCGCCAGACTGCAGCCTTCCCAGAAACTGCCGAAAACCACGGCATCTGCGGCACTGTAAACGGCGGACATATCATTGAAGAATTTTCCCATAATAATTGCGTCCTGCAAATTGTTCTCTCTGACAAAATTTTGTATGTCATCAAAATATTTCTGTTCCAGAATTTTTCCGGCAATCAGCAGGCGCAGACGGGAGTCTTTTTTATATGCCTCTGCAAAAGCCCTGACCAGATTCATCTGTCCTTTGGCACCGTAGAAACTTGCCGGATTGAGGAATAGAATTTGTCCGTCAGACAATCCAAGTTCCCTGCGGATATTATTTCTTTTTTCTTCTGAATATTGGAAACGGTCCAATTCGACGCTGTTTTCAATGATAATCATCTTTTCAGGAGAAAGTTTCAGACATTCCATTGCATACCATGCAACTGTCGCTGAAACGGCAATATAAGCGGTCGTGCAGGCATCTGCAGCGCGGTATTGTTTCAGTTCAGGCTCTCCGAACCAGCAATATGTATTGTGGATGACCTGGAAATACGGAATTTGCTGTTCTGCTGCAGCTGCTGCCCCGCGGGTACAGTAATGAGCAAAGACTGCCGCACACTTTTCTTTTGAGAGCAATTTCTGCCAATCACCTTCCTGATCATTTTCATCCAGCACATACAATAAAAGATTCTCAGGTATTTTTATACCTTTTTCCGGAGCATGAAAACTTGCAAGCAGAACGGATCTTCCCTGTTTTGCAAATGAATCTGCCATATCATAAGCCACCTGTTCCATACCGCCGGTTCCGATATGTTCAAGCAGTACAATGATCCTTCCGTCTTTACAACAGGGAGGTTCAGGAAGAATCCTTGAACGTTCTTCTTTTGTTCTGGTCGCATTGAAGAATATACTGTTGTTGGCGGCAATCATTGCAAATGTGCCGAGTTCAACGGAGGAACATTCTGTGCAGTTGTTTGTTATTACTTTAAGATACTGCAATTCAGTACTTGCCGGATTGGCAAAACAACGGATATTGAAGCGGCGGATGACATAGGCATTTTTGCCTGCTTCATTTGCTGTGCCGTAATCAAAATAAACGCCGATAAAGTTGTAACGTTCAAGTTCGTCAGGCGTGAAAGAGCTCAGTTCCCGGGCTTTACAGAGCAGTATACGTTTGTCAAATGCTCCCGGCAACTCTGCGGATTCATATCTGCCGTGATGGAAATGATAAGAAAATCCGCCGTAAAGCAGATCGCTTTCCTGATAGGTACTGTAAAGTTCAAACGGTTGATTATAAAACAGGGATCTCTGTTTTTCGTACCGCATCAGATTCTGAACCTTTTCAAGGATTTTTAATTCCGCCGCCTGACCGTTCAGAGAATTATCGTGTACCCGGTAACTGTAAAGAATCTCATCTGTTCCCAGATGTGAAATTTTCATCAGAGAGTTGATACGCATCCAATAGTCATAATCCTCAACGCCCAACTGCGGGTCGTAGTCGCCCAGCAGTTTCAGTGTGGATTGACGGTACATGAAACTTGCACCGATAAAGTTGTCCTGATGGATATTGAGCAGTTCTGTGGAACGGGGCAGATGAAGTTCAGGACTTTCCGGGCTGCGTTTGTTTTGCGGACGGAACCAGCTTTCTGTAAAAGGATTGCCCTGATCGTCAATGACGTCATAGTCCGCATAAACCATCGCACTGTCGGGATTGGCTCGCAGAAATGCTGCAAGTTTTGAAAGCATTTGCGGATGCATGTTATTATCGGCACTTGTCCACGTCAGCAGATCACCCCGGGCAAAACTGAATCCGTTGCTCAGAGCTTTGGGCAGTTTTTGATTGCGCTGTTCCAGATAATGGATGCGTTTATCGACAAGATAGGGTTTGACAACTTCTGCAAGGTTATCCTTTGAACCGTCATTAACGATGATAAGTTCCCAGTTGGTGTATGTTTGCGCCAATACGGAATCTATGGATTCATGTGCCAGATCCGCCTGATTATAAATCGGCAGAACAATTGAAATAAGAACGGATTGATCGGGGGAATCAGGTGCGTTTTTCTGTTCCCTGAGTTCTTCCACTTCAGGGAGAGAAGACACCGCATTATTGACAAGATCGACAAGTTCCTGAAATACATTGTATTCGCTGAATTGTTTGCCGGTCATTCGGGAAGAGATCAGTTTCCAAAGTACTGACAGACGGTTTGAACAGCCGATCAGAGATGGATTTCTGAAAATTTGCATGAGCCGGGCAACACGAAAACTGGTCAGTTCTTTTTTCTGTTCCAGGGTTTCCAGAATTAAATTTGCGAGCGATGTCAATTGGGCATTGCGTTTTTCAAGAACTTCAAGACGTCTGTTATTTTCGTCCAGTTTCTGTTCAAGAATGTCTGCTTTTTCAGATTGACTTGCAAGTTTTTCCAATTGTTTGCGGTTGACTGCACATAGCGGACTATCGGGGGACAATGTTATCGTGCTATCAAAAAATGCCTGATTTTCTTGTGAATTCATTTCGATATTTTGCTCCTGTTCAAGTCCTGTTTCAACTGTATTCTATTTAAGAAAACGTCATTTCATAAAATATAGCTCAAAAAAATATAAATGCAAACCATAAAGCCGGGTTATATATTTTTTTGCAGGTGAATCAGCTGATTTTTTTGGTGACAGCTTCAATTATCTGCAAATATTTACAAAATGTTTCCTGTATAGACAGGGGGACTGACGGTGTTTTTGCGGATGGATAGTTTCCTTCAACCAGACGGCATATACTTTCTTGCAGATTTTTGATGATTTCCTGATCCGGAAAGTGGAGCATTTTATAACAGTTTGTGCTGTTAAGTTCAGTTAAAGAAAAAGGCAAATCAAACAGGACACAGTTTTTTTCTTCAGTCTGCCGTTCAATGTCTCCGCATCGGGGACTTACCACCGGAAGTTCCATTTGAATTGCCTCTGCAGCGGCAAGGCTGCAGCCTTCCCAGAAACTTGAAAAAACAACGCCGTCAGACATGTTGTAAATATCGGACATTTTTTCAAAATAGTTTCCGTGCATGACGACATTTTCAAGAGCGTTTGAAGAAATGATTTGTTGCAGTTTTGAATAATATTGTTTATCCTGAATTTTTCCTGCAAGAATAAGGCGCAAACGGGGATGTTTTTTGAATGCTCCGGCAAAAGCATGGAGCAAGTTGAGCTGTCCTTTTGACGGCGTACAGCTTGCCGGATTGACCAGAACGAAATCTGTTTCTTTGAATTTGTATGTATCCCGGAGTTCAGTGCGGCGATGTTTGTCTGGAATAAACTTATCAGCATCTATGGTATTTTCAATAATGAACATTTTGCGGGGAGGTAGATTTATGCGTTCCATCGCATACCATGCCGCCGCAGCTGAAACACTTATGTAAGCTGTTGTGAATCTGTCGGCGGAGGCATATTCGTACAACTCTTTTGCCGTAAACCAGACGTAACAATTATGGATGACCTGCAAAAAAGGAATTCCAGCCTCATAGGCACTCTGCGCCCCCTTTGTGCAGTAATGGGCAATGACGGCGGAACAATGGAATCGGTCAAAAAGTTCTTTTAACGCTGTCCGGGGAGATTTCCCGTCAAGAACAACCGGGGTTATTCCCGGCGGTAAAATACAGTCTTTCCCGGGGCGTGAAAAGACTGCAAGCAAACAATCCCGACCCATGCGTTTAAATTGAGTGAACATATCAAAAATGACCTGTTCCATACCGCCTGAAGATAATTTTTCTGCTAAAATGATAATTTTTCCGTCACGGACAGGGGAGGAATCAGCCATTTCGTTTCCGGGCGCAGAAAGTTGTCCGCAGTATTCAAGGAGTGCGGCTTTCCCGAAGTCTTCAATATCGCAGCGGAGACTGCGGGAAGTGAATGCATCAAGCCATTGTCCTGTTACCGTTTGGGGCGGCGCAAAGCAGAATATATTGTAACTGCGGATCTTTTCTGCATTTTTTCCGGCACATCCGGCTTCATCTCCGTCAAAAAAAGCATAAATGGAATGAAACTTTTTCAGATGACTCCGGGGGATTTTTTCTATATCTCTTCCCCGGCAGAGCAGAATTGACGGACGTTCTTCAGAAAGAGTCAGATCCATGCTGTATTGTGTTGTATTACAGTCAAAAGTGAGCAGGTCAAGTTCTGTTTCTTCCAGCGTGCTGAAAATGAGTGCATCGATCCGCCGGATCTCTTCTTCCCGGGAACTGTCCCATTGAAAAAGAGTTTCCTGTTCCGGAAAATCGTCAGCAACTTTATCTGAAACGGATGGTGAGGGGCTGTTGATGTGATCCCATACCGTTTCAAAGAGAGAATATTCCGGATAAAACGGCTCCCTGAAAAAGATATTTCTGAAAATCTTTTTTATAACTTCTGAACGGCTGTTGTTTCCGGCGCATTGCGGATTTTTCAGAATCTGCAGAAGTTTTGCAATTTTAAAAACAGACTCAAGTTCCAGGAGTTGCAGAGTATTGCGCAGAGCAGCAAATTTTTGCTGTTGAATGTGATTTTTCTGCTGCGCTGATTGAAGTTCTTTCTGCAATCTTTTGAGTTTCAGCTCAACTGATTTGATTTGGTTCCGGCACATACGATCATTTTTTTCTGCTGTTTGATTTTTATACACGCTGTTCCCGGTGGGGAGGATAAGTTCCCGTAAAAAGGGGAAAATTGCAAATAACACGCGGACGGTATTCTTCCGGACTTGACGTCCCTGAAACACCGCCCGGTACGGAACATGTTTTTATCTGGAAGAGAGTATATGTTTCAAGTAGGCAAAAATGCAGTCTCCGATCTGCTTGTATCCTGAGGGATTGGGGTGAACGGCATTCATCTGACGCAGGATCTTCTTTTCGCAATGCATATTGGCCTCTTCTTCCTGCTCCGGATAACCGTTGTCACCGTCAACAACGGCATGAACAGGAATCAAGCCGACGTTCAGCTCTTTGACAACTTTAAACAGTTTTTCATGGTAATAGCAGAGATTTTTGCGCCACTGCCAGAGGGTATAGTTGCATTTGTAACTCTTGCCGAAAGAGGTTTGGGTGAATGACCCCGGAGTCAGCGTACAGAACGCAATATGGATAGACGGATTGAGTTTTCTGAATTCTCCAACCAGTTTTTTCATGTAAGGATAAATATGCTCATCCCATGTTTTGTCAACATCGCTGTTGCTCCTGGCACCGAAGATATTGTTTATACCCAGCATGATGATCAGTGTATCCGGCACATTCCCCTGATTGTATTTGTCACAGTAGGCTTTGAGATCGAATTTGAATCCGTCTCCATCCGGAAAGAGAAAGCTGCTGTTGCGGAGCCAGGGACGGGCGGGGTCAAGTCCGTCATTGGCAGAGGATTCTTTCAAACCGTAACGGGTGAAAAAGCTGTTCCAACCCCAGCCGCCGTATCCCTCATGCGCCACGCCACCGGGAACAGGTGCGGCGTAGCCGCCGGAGTTGGTGCCGACCATGGAAAACTCTATGTTTTTTTCTTCCTGCATCAATTCAAAAATACGTTCCGGATAACCGACGGCGGCAGTCTGACTTGCTCCCATAAGCAGCAGGGAGACTTTTTTCTTTTCCGTAACGGGAGCTGCAACGACGACTGTTGTTGTTGCCCGGGCAACGATACCGTCATCGCCGTGGACGATGAACGTGAGTTTGTGTTCGCCGATATCCTTTTCTTCAGGAGTGACACGCCAGCGGTCGGAGTCTGTTCTGCCGATATCGCAGCGGACTTCATAGGCATAATTCCTGTAATTGATCGCCGTGACGACATTATTGAAATAGATATTGCACTCAAGACCCGGAACTGCATAAATTTTTTCAGTCAGCTGCAGTGGGAATTTTTTGCGCTGTAAGGTGTTTTTCAACAACAGTACTGCAAGAGTCAGAAATAAAACGGTAAGACAAATCAGTAAAAGTTTCATAGTGAAAGATTCCTTGATATGGTTGTCATTTTTATTTTTTTTTGCTTTTTTGAGCATGACAGATATCCCCTGAACGGGCAATGAAAAATAATATATCATCTGTTATACGGCAATTCAACTGATTTTGTCAAAAAGGGTTGAAATATTTTTACTTGTGTATATATTATGAAGATATGCTTTGTTTTTTTTAGGGTGTGTAAAAAAATGACCAATCTTGTTGTGAAGTTTTTTCCGCTGTGTGCGGTTTTGTTTTCAGCCTTTGCCTGTGTGTTTCCGGGGACGCTGAATCAACTGGGATTTCTCATTGTTCCATTGCTCGGCTTTATCATGCTGGGCATGGGGGCAACGCTTTCTGTATCTGATTTCATTAAAGCTGCCAAAGATCCCCGGGGCGTGGTCATCGGACTGGTGCTGCAATTTCTTTTAATGCCGTTTCTGGCATACGTTACAGGAAAAATGCTCCGTCTGCCTGAGGAACTTTTTATCGGCGTGGTCATGGTCGGAACTGTTGCGGGGGGGACCGCTTCAAATGTGATCGCCTATCTTGCCGGAGGAAACGTTGCGCTTTCAATTACTATGACCGCCTGTTCCACGGCTGCCGGAATTATCCTTACGCCGTTTCTGTCATGGCTGTATCTTGGTAAAACCGTTGAAGTTCCCGCGTTTGCCATGTTTGAAAGTATCGTTTACGTTGTTGTCGTTCCCGTTGCCTGCGGACTTCTTATCAACCGTTTGTGCCGCAAAAAACAGGAACTTCTCAATAAAATCTGTCCCGTACTTTCGGTTGCCGGAATCGTTTTTGTGATCGGGATTATCGTGTCTCTCAATGTCGGCACGCTCATAAAAAGCGGACTGCCGGTTCTGGGAGCGGTCATTCTGCACAATCTATCAGGGATGGCGGCGGGATATTTTCTTGCGCTGTTGTGCAAATGCGATAAAAAGACCGCCGTGACCATTGCGATTGAAGTCGGAATGCAGAACTCCGGACTTGCCGCAGCTCTTTCAAAACAGTTTTTCGGAATCGCATCGGCATTGCCGGGGGCGGTTTTCAGTATTTGGCATAATATTTCAGGCGCGGTTTTTGCCGCGTTTGCTCAAAAGAAACTTACGAGGTGAAGAATATGATTTCAGTTCAGGAATTGTCGCAGCGGGCAAAGATTGCCGCCGGTATTTTGAAAACCGTTTCAGGTCAGCGCCGGGCGGATGCCCTCAACCGCATGGCGGGAAAACTCCTTGAATGCAAAGATGCGGTTTTTGCCGCCAACGCTGAAGATATCGCCGCCGCGCCCGGATTGACTGATGCGTTCCGCAAACGTCTGCAGATTACTGAAAAGGTTTTCAAATATATGCTCAACCGTTTGCAGGAAGCGGCGGCTCTGCCTGACCCGGTGGGGGAGTTGCTTGAAGGACGTACCATGCCTTCAGGACTTCAGGTCAAACGCATTGCCGTTCCGATCGGTGTGATTGCCATGATTTACGAAGCGCGTCCCAATGTGACGACTGATGCCGCCGCCGTTGCCATCAAAAGCGGAAATGCGGTGATTTTAAAGGGCGGTTCGGAATCGCTCAGGACCAATAAAGTTCTTGCCGATGCCATGCGCGCCGCCGCCGTTGAGGCAGGATTGCCCGAAGATACCGTTCAGTTGATCGAAAGCACCGATCATGCGGTTGTCGGAGAATTGCTCAAGCAGGAAAAATTCATTGATTTGATTATTCCCCGGGGCGGAAAAGGTTTGATCAAGGCTATTTCAGAGGGAACGCGGATTCCCGTGTTGAAACATTACGACGGCATTTGTCACCAGTATATTGCACCGGATGCCGATGCAAATATGGCGGCATCTCTTATTGTCAACTCAAAGTGCCAGCGCGTTGAAGTCTGCAATGCTCTGGAAACTCTTCTTGTTGATACCGCCTGCGCTGAGCGCGTTCTGCCCGTTGTCGCAGAGGCTCTGCGCGGCAAAGGCGTGGAACTGCGCGGCTGTGCGCAGACGCAGAAAATTCTTCAGGACTGCCTTGCGGCAACTGAGGACGATTGGGATACTGAGTATCTTTCAGCCACGCTTTCCATCAAAATCGTCCAAAATATTGATGAAGCAATGGCGCATATTGCCGCCCATGGTTCGGGACATACGGACGGAATCATCACGTCAAGTCTTGCTCTTTCTGAACGTTTTATTGCAGGTGTGGATTCCGCTTCAGTTCTGGTCAATGCCTCGACACGTCTTTCAGGCGGCGGAGATTACGGCATGGGTGCTGTTGTCGGTATCAGTACCGATAAACTCCACGCGCGCGGACCGGTCGGACCCCGTGAACTCTGTTCGTACAAATGGGTCGCCATCGGCAGCGGTCAGTTGAGGGATTGACCGTACTTTTTGCGGTAGGCGTTGGGACTGCTGCCTGTGGCGATTTTGAAAAATCGTGAAAACGCATAAACGCTCTTGTATCCGACGTTTTCCGCAATTTCAGAAACGGATAGATTCGTGTGCAGAAGCTGATCTTCCGCCAGGCGCATCCGCATGACTCTGCGGATATGCCGGGGGGAGTAGCCCATTGTATCGTGAACAAGATCGGTCAGATGTCCCGGCGTGATACCGATTTGTTTTGCGATTTTCTGCAATGGTTCTCCGATGTTTTCAGGAGAAAAAATCTGTTGCATGACGTCGTTGATACGCTTGCCGCTGCCGGGAGGAATGGTCAATTCTGTTTTGACACAGTCTGACAGATAATTGATAAGAAGCGCTGTACGCAACCCCAGTTCGTTGCTCTGTGGACACCGGTTGTTTCTGAAATTCACATTTTCATAAGCTGTTACAACTTCCTGGAGAGCATTGTGTATTTGCTCTGACTGCCGGATGGAGTGTCCGAAAAGGTGGCGTATCTGTTCTGGATATCTGGGAATAAAACGTATCAGCAGATATTTCACAGGACCGGCGGAGGGGAGTCGTCTGTGCGGCTGGTGCGGCAGAACACCGATCACTTCGTCGGCTTTGATTTGATAGGATATACCGTCGATTTCCAACTCTCCCGAACCCTCCAGACAAAAATACAGGCAGTGATAGTGATGGACGACTGCCCAGCCCCGGGGATGTATCATTTTTTCATCCCGCAGCCAGATATATATTTTATTCACCGGAGAAAAAGGGGCATCCACATCGATCGGATTTTCAGCCTGCCAGCAGCGCAAATCTCTATTTATTTTCATTTTCCGCGTTTTTGTTAAAAAATGCCGTTATTTAACCATTTTATTTAATATAGTTCTGTGGTATAATATTTGCAAGGTTATTTTTTTCGTAAAGGAGGTTTGACATGTCTGTATTTGTAAAAGTTTTTGTTTGTGTTGTCAGCGCAGGGGTGCTTTCTCTTTCCGGAGCTGATGAAATCCGTGTGGCATTGATCGGCAGCAGTGCCTGTCAGGGGTACGGAAGCAAACAGCCGCACCTGATTTTCGGTTGGGGGGAAGTTATCGGCAAATATTTCAAGCCGCATGTGAAAATATTGAATTTCGCAAAGTCCGGATACAGTTCCAAAATGTTCATTGACCGCGGTAACTGGAAAAAAACACTTGAATCCAAACCGCATTATGTTTTTATCACCATCGGCGCCAATGACAACAAAAAGGGGGCGCACCGCTATACGGCTCCTGAAACGGGCTATCGTGCCAATATCAACAGGTTCATCAGAGAGACCCGGGCAATCGGGGCTGTTCCTGTGATCGTTACCATCAATCAGTCTCTGATGCTTAATAAAACAAAAGACAAGGCGGTTTTCATCAAAGGAAAAGCTTTCCGCAAAGACCGTGAGCCTTACAATAAAGTTTTGCGTGACATTGCCGCAAAAGAGGGATTGGTTTGTCTTGACCTTGCAAAAATCCAGCAGCAGAAATTGGAGGCTATCGGCGAAGAAGCAGCGGGCAGACTTTACCGTTTTGACCCTAAAAAGAAACGCATCGATCCATCGCACACCAATCTTGCCGGACTGAATTTGTGGCAGAGATCATTGCCGGTGAACTTAAAAAGAGTACTTGTCCTTTGAAAAAAGAACTTAAATAATATAGAGAGGCGAATCAATATGAAAAAGTTACAGTCCCATCGGAGACCCCCCGCAAAAAGTTTTACTTTGATTGAACTTCTGGTTGTCATTGCGATCATTGCAATTTTAGCGGCGATGCTTATGCCTGCGCTGAACAAAGCGCGGGCAACGGCACGCAAAACCAGTTGTATCAGTAACTTGAAACAGCTTGGATTTGCCAGTCAGGTTTACCTTGATACCTATAACGGTTTTTTGATGCCGTGGAAACAGACGATCGTCAACGGAAACAATATCCGTGCCTGGTATTGCGGAGACACCTGGATTGCTCACTTGCTTTATAAAACAAATAGTGCAACCACTGGTAAGCTGAAGGTTTTTCATTGTCCTGAAGTCCCGAGTGGTGTAACTGTTCCGGATGATGATCGTTATATGTGGCAGGACCGTTCTTATCTGATGAATTCAAGTGTAAGTGCCTGGATTCCGGTCAAAAAAATCAATCAGATCAAAAAGCCGAGTAAAGTGCCGCAAATCGTCGATGGTACAGGACCGGCCAATTATTCAGCTTCAACCGCCAAACAGGTTTCGGCATCCTATGCCATTCCCGACCGCAGGATAGATTACCGGCACAACGGCAGATGCAATATTCTCACCCTGGGCGGCAATGTGACGGATTCTCCTGATATTCCTCTGTCTTCCACCGTTGACGATAAGTTGTCGGTTCTGCCGTAAAAAGAGCTGGTGTTATGAAAAAATATATTATTTTATCGGCTCTGTTGGGTGTTTTGCCGCTGCTGGCAGAACTTGAGATCGTTCCGGGATATGTCAGCGCCTCTTTGCACCTGCCGGGGATTGACGTGAAAAAGGAGGAGGATTTTTCTTCAAAGTTATTTTTCCGCGAAAAAAACGGCAAATTCAAACCGGCACTTCCCCTGATTTGTAATGCTGCTGAAAAAACCGCGCGCGGTGTGATCGTCAATTTAAAAGAAAACACCGTTTATGAAGTGAAACTTGATTGTTCTTTTAACGGAAAAAAGAAAAGTTTTACCAAACAGTTCCGCACAAAAAACTCTATTGTTCCGGTGGCGGAAACGATTGTTCTCTCTGAAAACAACTGGAAAAAGATTGCCGATCATTTGAAATCCGGTACAGAAACCGGCTATATCCGCTACACCGCAAAGCCGGGAACTGTTCTTGATGCCAAAGGCAGAAAGTACGGTATTTTTGTCAAGGGCAAATATATGATCTTTGACAATCTTACAATCAAAAATGCCGAATGGGATGGTATCCGTCTTGACGGGGCAAACAATGTCATCATCCGCAACTGTGATATATCGCACTTCGGACGTGTCGGCGTCTTCCGCAAAGAAAAACTCGGGCGCTTTTATGAAGGAAAACTCCTGCTCAATCAGGATTCCGGTATCTGGATTTTAAACAGTTCCCATATTTTGGTTGAAAAGTGTTTTGTCCACGACTGCAACGGACACGCCAACGCCTGGTTTTATGTTCACCCCGCAGGTCCCAAGGCGATGAGTGCAAAAAATGCCGCTGCGGTGACTGTCCGTTTCAATGACTTTATCGGCGGAGATACCCACCGTTACAACGATGTGATCGAGTGTTTTGAAAACAGTTCCCCCACCGGAGGGTTTTACCGCGATGCTGAAATTTACGGCAATTACCTTGCCATCAGTAACGATGACGGCATTGAACTTGAGGGCGGAGAAATGAATACCCGCTTTTTCCGCAACCGTATTGAACAGACGCTCTGCGGTGTTTCCACCGGATGCTGCGTCAGCGGTCCGTCTTTTGTGTTTGAAAACCTTGTCTGCAATCCCGGAGACGAATTCGGCGGCCACTCCACCGGATTTAAGAACGGACACAGTAAATTCGGAACAGGAACTCTGCGGCACTTCAACAACTCCTGTGTCGGCTACGGACACGGTATAAATGCTTTTTCAGTCAACGCCCATCGTAATTATCTCAAATTTTACGGTTTGAACAATCTGCTTGTTGTCCGTGACTCCTACTGCTCCCCCAACGGTATGTTTTACAAAGCACGCAGTGTCATGGATTACTCTCTTATTTATGGCGGCAAAAGCGAACAGTACCGCAATATTGCGTTGAATAAAGGTCAGGAAAAGAACGGGATTATCGCCGCACCGCAATTTGTTGATGCCGAACACGGCAACTACCGTTTGAAAGAACGGAGCGTCGGAACAAAGTCCGGCAAACCCATTCCCAATTTCACGGCTGAAAAAAATGTGGACAGAGGCGCATTTCAAAGTGCTGATGATCTGCCTTACCGTCCGTTTTCTCTTGAACGCGACAAAGCCGTTATCAAACTGGACTGTGAGAAAAAGACTGCGGAAACTGTAACTTTGACGGCAAAGGAAAAGACTGCATTTAAAATTTATAAAAATGATGAGTTTTCTTTCTTTACTGTCACGCCGTCAGAGGGAACAGTTCTTCCCGGTAAAAAGCTGGTTTTGACAGTCCGTGTCAATAAAAAGGCGATTAAGCAGGCACGGATCAATAACGGCGCATTCTTAATCCGCAGAGCCGACGGCTTGTCCCGTCCGGTAAGTGTTTCGGTCAACTCCCGCAGTATGGTTCATCTGACTGAAAAACTGCGTAAACAGGCGGTGTACGGCAAACTGGTGGATAAAAAAGAAAATATCTATGAATTTGATGTGCCTGTTAAAGGTGTCTGGTACCTGATGACTTTCGGGGATTTTCTGCCGAAGAGTATGGCTGTTGAACTTAACGGCAAAAAATATCCTGTTCGCGGGGCGGGTTTCGGTATTTCCGGAGTTCCCGGCTGGCGGCATTTGAATCCGACCGGTAAAAAGGTATTTACTTTTGCCAAGGGAAAGAATTTGATAAAGATTACAAAATTCAAAACAGAGTGTTTTGCGTTGATTCCGTATGCCGAAGTCTTTGCACTTGACCCGGCAAGACGGTAAGAAAGAGGATAATTATGATAAAAAAGAGTTTTTTGTTTTTTGTTTGCTTGTATGCTGCACTTGCTTTTGCGGATGAGTACAACTTTTATATGATTTCTGATCCCCACTTTGGGGCGGCTGAAACTTATGCCACTGATCCGAAAATCCCCCGCCGTTACCGGACGAAAAAGAATATTCACCGGGCGGATAAAGTTATGCCGCACTTCAAAAATCTGTTTGCTGATATTCAGAAAAAGAGCGACAGCAAAACCCGTTTCATCATTGAAGCAGGTGATCTGGTTGAGGGCGGAACGCACAATGAGGCAACACACAAAAAAGTGTTGACTGATGCCATTGATTTTATGAAACAGTACTTCAAGTTTCCGATTTACATGGTCAAAGGCAATCACGATGCTTTCGGCATGGGCGGTGAAAATGCCTGGAAAGCTGTCGCGCTCAAAGAAGCTGCCCGATATGCCAATGTCGATAAACTTGATTTTGCAAATTATACAGTCAAATGCGGCAAAGACCTTTTTATCTTTATGGACTTTTATCCCAAAGCCAAAGGATTTGAGTTTGTCCGTAAAACGATTGCAAACTTGAAAGAGAAGCCCCGTTATCTCTTTGTCATACTGCATTGCCCCATGATTTTCACCTACCAGTTTTTGAACGATGCCCTGCCGTTGTGCGAACTACTGGCTGAACACAACGGTATTCTGCTTGCCGGACACAGTCACCATAACACCGTGGCTAAATTTGAGAAAAACGGAAAATCTATGCGTCAGGTGACCGTTTCCACCTTTATTCAGCCCTGGCCGATGCGCAGACTGCGGATTGCTGACAGCGGTATTTCTACCGAACAGGCAAAGCAGATGTTTGTCAAAAAGGTGAAATTGAAAAAGGAAGACCGCTTTCTGCCCGTCTTTGAAAAAAAATGGGCTCCGTTTGTGACGGAGTACCGCGATTTCAGTGGAGCTGGTTATGCCCGATTTGACGTTTCCGACAAAGGTATCCGGGTAAGTTTCCAGAGTGTTGATACCGCACAGAAACCGCTGACAGTTCAACTTTTATCCAGATAATTCAAACTAAAAAAGAAAGGCAAACAAAATGAAAATCAAAACATTGTTGGTCGCCGCACTTGCGGTATTGGCAGTCCTGCCGCTTTCGGCACGCAAGGTTTATGTGGCGCGCCACGCACAGGTCGGTATCGGAATAAAGGAAATCAGCGAAACCAGAATCACCGAAGATCTCGGCGTAACCCAGGCAAAGAAACTGGCTGATTATCTGGTGAAAAAGCTGAAATTCAACGGTACAATCTACGCTTCTCCCTTTTACCGGACAACGGAAACAGCCACTTATACCGCCGCACTCCTCAATAAAAAAATTATTCTGGAACCGGGATTGCAGGAAATGGCTCCCTACAAGAAACCTGCGCCCAAAGGAATGACTTTGAAACAGATCAAGTCCTATTTCGGTGACAAAGTCGTTCCCGGCAATCGTTACAAGGACGGCTGGAGACTGTGCCGTGAAACGCTTGAAATGCGGCGTGTCCGCGTTGCCAAAGCTCTTGATGCCATGCTTGCTGAAACCAAAGGTGATTTGCTGCTTGTCACCCACGGCGCCTGTGTGATTGACCTCAACAAAATCATGACGGCAAGAGTTGCCGGAAAGAAAAGAAAACTCAAGGGCACCGGCTGGAACTGCGCACTGTATGTTTATGAGCTGAATGACAAAAATGAAGTTACCGGTTATCGTTATACCACAGAGTTTATGGACGACTCTGAAGTGACCAGCAACTTCCGTTGTCCCAAAATCGAGCGTCCGGATGACAAACGCTATATGACCCGTGCGCAGGATGCTGCCGACCGCGCCAAACGCAATGCCAAACTCAAAGCCAAAGAAAAAGCCGCCGGCAAAAAGAAGTAATATAAAATCATGAAAAAATATCTGCTTCTTTTAACTCTTGTCTGTCTGCTGCCGGCTGTTGTCAGCGCAAGAAAAGTGTATATCACCCGCCACGGACAGGTCAATCCCAAAGCAAGTTTCCGCAAAAACAAAATCCGCGAACTTGCGTTGACCGATCTGGGCGTAACTCAGGCTGAAGCAATGGCGAAATTTCTGGTTGAAAAATATAAATTCAACGGTAAAATTTATGTTTCTCCCTTTTTCCGGACGATTCAGACCGGTGTGACTGTTGCGGAATTGCTCAAAACAAAAGTGATTCTTGAACCGGGAATACAGGAAGTTGCCAAAGGAGTCCGTCCCGGAAAGACAATGGATATAAAAATGATTCAGGAACTTTTCCCTGAAATGACCGTTCCCGGCACGCGCTACGCCGATCCCTGGCGGCTTTTTGCAGAAAACAACCAGGCGCGTTACCGCCGGGTTGAAAAGGCTCTTAATGATATCCTTGCCGAAGAAAAGGGCGATGTTCTGCTGGTAAGTCACGGCGGCATTGTCGGTATATTGGTCAATGTTCTCAACAAGAGACCGGCTTCAAAGCAGGTGAAGTGGACAAAGGGCATATCCTGGAATTGTGCGCTGTTTGTCTTTGAACTGGATGAAAACAACAAAAAAATCAACGGCGCTTTTACAACGGAATTTATGGCAGACAAAGATGTGACCAGCAACTTCCGTTGTCCGAAAATCGAGCGCACCGATGATCCGCGCTACGAAAGACGTAAAACAATAAAAACTGAAAAGAAAAAGGAAAAATAAACAGAATGAAAAAATATATTGCATTACTGCTGGGCATATTGACTTTGAGTGCAGGCGCAGGAGAACGTTTTATTTATGTTGCCCGTCATTGTCAGGCGGCGGGAAAAGGCAAGGGCGTTGTCCGTCCGATCAAAGATGATGCGGGAATCACACAGCTGGGTATTCAGCAGTCCAAATGGCTGGGAAAACGTCTGAAAGAATTGAAGTTTAAAGGCAAGATCTACGCTTCCCCCTATTACCGTACTGTTGCAACAGCCTGTTATGCGGCGGCTGAGTGCGGCGCAAAAGTTTATCCCGATGCCAGAGTTCAGGAACGCGTCCATAAAGACGGCGGCAATTTGAAAAAGGGCGGCGCAACATTGAAACAGCTGCGCAAACTTTTCCCAAATGAAATTGCAGCTGACGCAGTTATGGCAGATACCTGGCTTTATAAAAAGGAAGAACCGAAAAATACCCCCGTTCACCGTAAACGCATGGCAAAATCACTGGATGCCATTCTTGCGGAAAACCCCGATGGTGATATCATGATCGTTTCTCATGCCGGAGCAATCGGTTCTCTTAAAGCTGAAATGATGGAACGTGCCGGTAAGAATTTTTCCGGCGGCACCTGGAATTGCGCCCTGTTCATCTATGCTGTGGATAAAAAGGGAAAATTCCGTATTGTCGGTTACGACATCAGTTTTCTTCCCGCTGAGGCAATCACTTCAAATCTGCACAAAATCGACCCGAAAAAGAATCCCAAACTCCGTAAAGTCAAATCCGGCGTCGATTACAAATACGATCTGTAGAGGTAATTTCAAAACTCCTCAAAAATCTGAAAGCGCATCTGCTGTGATTTGCCAAAGGGGCATTTTCGGCTGTTGCCCCTGCGGGCAGCAGCCTCAAATTACCTTTCACAACTCTTCGCAGCTGCATCTTTGATTTTTTTTGAATGACTTTTGCAATTACCTCTGTAAAATTATTTTCCCTGCAAAGAGATGAGGTCAGTTAAAAACGTCATCTCTTTTTTGTCCGGCTCTTTTGGATAAACAAGCGTGTTGTATTTATTTCTGAAAAATGCAATACGCCATTCCAGAAGAGCCTGTTCTTTTTCTGCATAAAGGGCAGGGGACTTTATCGCCGCAGATTCAAGTTTTCTGCGGGCTGTTTTGAGATTGTAGAGAGCACTCCCTGCATAGTTTAAAATGATATCCTGCTTGATTGCGCCTCCTGCAGACTGTACCAGTTGAACCGTTGAAGAAAAATTACTGTTGTTGCGGTGCAACAGTTCCGTCGGCAAACGATAGGCGATATCCGCAAAACGCAGAGCCGTATCCGGAGAATCGTTGTAGGATTTCAAGATTTTCCGGATGTATTCCGGCACCGGAACTGCTGCAATTTCATGCGGTTGCGGCAGAGAGGAAAAATCAAAATTATCTATCATGGCTTCGGGAATACCTGAAGAAATTTCAAGTTCAAGTGTTATATCCCGTTCCGTGTTCCGGAGGTCCGGCGTATTGATTCCCGCTTTTTTCAGATTGTTGACATAAGCCAGTTTCGCCCAGCGGATAGATTGTTCCAGGGCGATTTTGCGCTTTTCAACTTCTGCCTGAACCTTGTGAAGATCGTTTTTTGCCTGCGTGGTCAGGATCCGGCAGGATTCAAGAGCGTGATCAAGACTGCTTAATCTGTAATCATTTTCAACAGTAAGTCCCGGCAGTCTGCGCGGCAGATCATAAATCATGCCCGGCAGTTCCAGCAGACGGCTTTTTTCAACGTGTTCTCTTGCGATAAGCTGTAAAGACTCCAACACCCGCATATCCAGACTGCGTTCCGTTGCCGTTTTGATTGCGCTCTGCAAATCGTAACGGATTTTTTTTGCAGGGACGGAGCGTTTTACAGCTGCTTTGCGGGAAACACAGCCGGTCAGACAAAAAAGAATTGTCAGCGCAAGAAAACAAACTGTTGAAAATATTTTCATTTTTTACCTGCCGGCGGGAACAAATACTGCGCTGCCCCGGGCAAAATCGACCCGTGCCAGCCGGACATAGATGAAGTCTCCGGTTTTGTAAGAGCCTTTTCCCCGTTCCTGCGTTAAAAAGTGTCCGTTTTTGCGGAAGTCGCCGTAAAGCAGTTCACGCGGCACAAAACCGTAAAGTCCCAGTTCGCCGATATCCACCAGAAGACCATTGGTGACAACTTTGGCGATGACACCTTCAAACATGGTATCCGCACCGGAATCAAGCAGCTGTTCAAGATATCTTAATTTCAGGCGGTCAGAAGCGGCGTAATAGGCATTGTCGTTCTGTTCTTCCTGTTCCGAACAGTATTTCGCCCACAGTTCCAGCGTTTTTTTGTCGCGTGTACGGACCTTTTTGTCAAAGTTCCACAACTGCTGATGGACCAGCAGATCCGGATAACGTCTGATCGGACTGGTGAAGTGTGCGTAACGGAATTTGCCGAGCGCAAAATGCACTTCGGCTTTTGAAGCATAACTTGCCCGTGCCATGGTCCGCAGAAGCAGACTTAAAATAACCGGCTTGACGGGATTGTCCGGCAGATTTTCAACAAACTTGTTGCATATTTTTCTGTTGGTGATATCTCCGGGATAGAATCCGAAAGAATCCGCAATGATATCTGAAAACTCCTCCACCTTTTCCGCTTCGGGGAAGGGGTGGACACGGAACAGACCGGCAATGCCTTTTTCAACCAGTTCGTTTCCGATGGCGCTGTTGGCGGCGAGCATGCACTCTTCAACCAGATTTTCGGACTCTCTTGACATCTTTTTTGAAAGTCCGTCAATGCGGTTGGCTGCCTCTTCGCACATGACACGGATTTCGGGAATCGGCAGTTCTATGAAACTTTCCTGTTCAAAACGGAACGCACGCATTTTCCGCGTCACGGCAATCAGGTCGGCAATATCCTTTTTTAAGCGCGGACTCCAGTTGTCAGGAGCCTTTCCCGTATCGCAGAATGTTTGAACGGTGTCGTAATCAAGACGTTCTGTGACATGAATGAGAGAGTGTTCCCGTTTGGTTTCCAGAATCTGCCCGGAACTTCTGTCAACGGTCAGAAAAACCGTGTGTGCCAGAGAATCTTTGCCTGCCTGAAGACTGATTTTTGCGGTCAATCCCGGGGGGAGCATGGGCAGTGTCCGCCCCGGCAGATAGCAGGAAAAACTGCGCTTGCCTGCGGCTTTGTCAAAATGTGTTTTAGGGGCGATGTACGCCGCAACATCAGAAATGTGAACGCCGATGACAACAGTTGAATCATCTTTGCCCGGCATGATCGTCAAGGCATCGTCAAAGTCTTTGGCATCAACGGGGTCAATGGTGACGGCGGCAAGATTTGTGCGGTCAACGCGTTGTATTTCGCGCGGAATGACCGCCAGAGCCGCGGCGTTATCTCCTTCTGAATACGGTGGTTCAAGATTGAACTCCGTCATAATGGCATCCAAATCGGCTGAAATAACGCCGGATTTACCGATGACTTTGCTGACGGAAGCATGAAATTCGCCGTCAGATTCATCGTCCAGACGAACCTTGACCCAATCACCTTTTTTTGCGCCTTTGCGTGTGCCGTGCAGGAAAATATCTTCGGGCAGTTTCCCGTTGAGAGGGCGGAGCCGGTTGCCGGGCAGAAGTTCCGCCACGAATTCGGATTTGGTCCGTTCAATAATTTCTTTGATTCTTCCGGCAGGCCCCTTATCCGGATCGCCGGAGGGCGGGAGCAGTTCAACGCGGACACGGTCACCCTCTATCGCACCGTTGACATACTGGGGCGGAATGAAAATGTCCTGCGTTTCTTCTATATTCATTTCTTCCGGAATGTCGATTTTGACAAAACCGAAGCCGGATTGAGTCATTGAGAGAATGCCCTCAATCATGATTTTGGCGCGGCTGTCTCTGCGCTGATTCTTTTTTTCAGCCAGTCGGCGCAATCTTTTTTTCTTATCCTTTTTCATTGTATACCTCCTCATGTACTTCCATATATATACTGTAAGAAAGATAGCACTGACAGGCGGTTCGTTCAAGATGAAAAACAGTTTTTTTTTGAAAATAATATGACAAAATGACAATATTTACGGTATTTTGATAAAAAAAATGAAAAAAAATCCGTTTTTGATTTGACAAATCGCAAATAATCAATATAGTACCGTTTTGAAAGGGAACGGCTTTGTCCGTCCGAAAACAAAATAAGGAAAAATTATATGGCAATGACAACTTGTCCCTATTGCAACACAGAGGTTCGCGAGAGTTTGATTGAAGCTGATGACGGCTGCTGTCCGGAGTGCGGTGCGATGATCAGTACGCGCAGCGCTCTTGATGAGGACTACGATGACTTCGATGATTACGATGACGGTCAGGATATCTTCAGCGAATTCGATGACGATGACGATGATGATAACGATGATTACGTCCGTGATGATTTTGACGAAGATCTGTTTGATGACGTTATCGGCGATGAGTTTGATGATGATTTTGAAGAAGATTTAGAGGATTTTGAAGAAGACCTCTGAAAATCTTTTCTGATCACCGTTTGTTGAAGAGAATACGAAAAAAAGAGCAAATTTTACGTTCCGGCACATAAAACACTCTTTATGAAGTGTAAAAGTGCTTGAAAAAACGTAAATGCGGTGTTATATTTATATCATGTAAAGGGCGAATCGGCGGGAAGTTTGCCGGTTCATAATAATTTTAACCCCAATCAAGGATTAAAGTAAAAATGATCAAAGTTGGTATCAATGGTTTCGGTCGTATCGGCCGCATGGTTTTCCGTGCTGCTGTCGAAAATTTCAGCGATGATATTCAGATCGTCGGCATCAATGACCTGCTCGAAGCAGATTATCTTGCCTACATGCTGAAATACGATTCAGTTCACGGCACTTTCAATCACGACATCCAGGTCGAAGGCAACTATCTCATCGTTGACGGCAACAAGATCCGTCTCACCGCTGAAATGGATCCCGCCAACCTGAAATGGGATGAAGTCGGTGCCGACATCGTCGTCGAATCCACCGGTCTCTTCCTCGAAGATGCCAAAGCCCGCAAACACATCGAAGCCGGTGCCAAGAAAGTCATCATGTCTGCTCCTTCCAAAGACAGCACCCCGATGTTCGTCTACGGTGTCAATGACAAGACCTATGCCGGTCAGGACATCATCTCCAATGCTTCCTGCACCACCAACTGTCTTGCTCCCATCAGCAAGGTTCTGAACGACAAGTTCGGTATCAAACGCGGTCTGATGACCACCATCCACGCTGCCACCGCCACCCAGAAGACCGTTGACGGTCCCTCCAAGAAGGATTGGAGAGGCGGACGCGGTATTCTCGAAAACATGATCCCCTCCAGCACCGGTGCTGCCAAGGCTGTCGGTAAAGTTCTGCCCGAACTCAACGGCAAACTGACCGGTATGAGCGTTCGCGTTCCCACCAGCGACGTTTCTTTCGTCGACCTGACCTGCGAACTCAACACCGAATGCACCTATGATCAGATCTGCGCTGCCATGAAGGAAGCTGCTGAAGGCGAACTCAAAGGTATCCTCGGTTACACCGATGAAGCGGTTGTCTCCACCGACTTCCGTGATGATGCCCGTACCTCCATTTTCGATGCCAAAGCCGGTATCCAGCTTGACGGAACCTTCGTCAAGGTCTGCTCCTGGTATGACAACGAATGGGGCTACAGCAACAAAGTTCTGGAAATGGCCCGCGTCATTGCCAAGTAATTTTGATTGTCTGAAAGACTATCCCGAAAGGGCGGGCCGAAACGCCCGCCCTTTTTTGTTCTGAAAGCCATAAATTGAGGAAAAAACAAATGGATAAAAAAACTCTGAAGGATATCGACCTCAAAGGTAAGAAGGTCGTGATGCGTGTTGACTTCAACGTTCCTGTCAAAGAAGGCGTCATCAAAGACGATACCCGTATCAAGGGTGCTCTGGCTTCCATTAACTACGTTCTTGAAAACGGCGGCAGCCTGATTCTGATGAGCCACATGGGCCGTCCTGATGAAAAGGGTATTACCGGCGATACCACCATGAAGATCGTTGCTGAATATCTGAGCAAAATGATTGGCAAAGAAGTTAAATTTGCTGAAGATTGCGGTGCTGCTGATGCCGCAGCTGCTGCTCTGCAGCCCGGTGAAATCCTCATGCTGGAAAACACCCGTTACCACAAAGAGGAACAGGCCAAGCTCAAACAGAAAGACGGACAGAGTGATGAAGAGTTCAAGGCTGCCAAGGCTGCTCTCAAAGAACAGCAGAAGGCTCTCGCTGAGAAGCTTGCTTCTTACGGCGATGTCTACTGCAACGATGCTTTCGGAACGGCTCACCGCGCCCACGCTTCCACCGCTGTCATCACCAAATACATGCAGGGACCCTGCGTTGCCGGATTCCTGATGGAAAAAGAAATTGCCTACCTCGGCAGTGCTGTTGAAAACCCGGTTCGTCCCTTTGTCGCCATCCTCGGCGGAGCCAAAGTTTCTGATAAGCTGGCAGTTGTCCGCAACTTGCTGACCAAAGTTGATACCCTGATCATCGGCGGCGGTATGGCTTACACCTTCCTGGCTGCCCAGGGACACAAGATCGGCAACTCTCTCTGCGAAGCTGATCAGATGGATTATGCCCGTGAAATGATTGCCGAAGCTGCCAAACGCGGCGTCAAACTGTTGCTGCCGGTTGACAGTATCGAAGCTGATAAATTTGATCCTGAAGCCAATACCAAAGTTGTCGGTCTGGATGTCGATGACAACTGGATGGGACTGGATATCGGTCCTGAAACCGTCAAACTTTACAGCGATGCCATCAAATCCGCCAAGACTGTTGTCTGGAACGGACCCATGGGCTGCTTTGAAATGGAAAAATTCTCCAAGGGTACTTTCGGTGTCTGCGATGCCGTTGCTGAAGTCAAAGCCAATGGCGGTATTTCCATCATCGGCGGCGGCGACAGTGTTGCAGCTGTGAAGAAGTCCGGACTGGCTGACAAGATGAGCCACATTTCCACCGGCGGCGGTGCCTCTCTGGAATATCTCGAAGGCAAAGAACTGCCCGGCGTTGCTGCTCTGAACGACAAATAAGTTCTGAATAAGCTATTGCGATAAAAAGCGGTTGCTGCGAAACTTTGAAAAAAGTATTGCGGCAGCCGTTTTTTTATTTGTAAAAATATATTTGATGGAGTATATTTCTTGCGATAAATTGTTTTTATTGAGATTTTTTCAGGGGGAATAAATGGAACAGCAAGCATCTGACGGCGGATTGCAATATGTGCCGCAAATTGCGGTGCAGTATATCTATCTTGACTTTGACGGAGAGTTGACATCTTATAACGGAGAGATTCTGACCATTGACCATGTGGAGGTAAAAGATTCTTCTTTGACAGAGGAGCGTATCAACTCCATCGTTTCTGAACTCAACTCCCGATATGCTGCTCAAAATGTGATTTTTGTAACCTCCCGTCCTGAAAGTATTGAATATTCCACCATTTACATCGGCAAAACCGAAGCATTTTCTCCCTACGGCAACTTTGCCGGACTTGCTGAAAACATTGACCACGGCAACCAAATCAAGAATGACAACGCCTTTGTAATGCTTGACTCTACCAGCAGTAATGAATCTATCATCTCCACCATCAGTCACGAAACAGACCACCTCCTCGGCACCCTCGACCACGGCGGAGAAGGTCTGAATGCCTATGCGGTCAATTATGATATCGCCAATGGAATGAACGTAAACAATGTGCCATTGCAAGAAAATGATTCCATGTATCTTTACTCCGGCGGAATCGCAAACGGGACCACCGTAGGTTTTTCAGGATACCTTGATGTGGCAAGCGGAGGTACCGCAAATAATACGGTAGTTGAGCATTTGGGGAGTATGCACATTTCCACTGGAGGTGTCGCAAATAAAATCATTACCGATACCGGCGGAAACGTTGTGATTTTTTGCAGCGGTTCAGCAGATGATGTAACGGTCAACCATGGAGGATATCTTTATGTTTCCAGCGGTGGCTCTGCGCAGAACATCAAAGAGACAGGTGGTTATGTTGGAATAGAAGAAGGAGCCGCAGTTTCATTTGTTTCCAATACTATTTCCGGTTGTTTTTCCGGTGGTAGTGTATCTATCCACTCTCAAACTTCTGCAGTTGATGTATCCCTTTCAGCTACTGCTAAAATGACTGTTTTTGCAGGAGGGGTGGCAAGTAATACTTATCTGAGAGGGAACTCTTATTATCAGCCGTTTTTGAATATTTCAAGCGGCGGTTATGCAAAAGAGACGACTGTGTCAAACGATGCCTGGCTTTATGTTTCCCATGGCGGCTTTGTAGAATCCACATTGGTTGAAAGCGGCAATATGTCCGTACTGAGTGGCGGAACCGCCAGTAAAATCACTATCAGCGGAAGTCCTCAAAGCAACGGAATGCTTTATGTTTACGGAACTGCCGGAGAGGTGTATGCAGATTCCGATGCAAGCGTCCAGGTACAGGCACTGGGGAGTGCTTCGGGGGTAACAATCTGCCAATCAGCTTCTCTAAGTATCTGTGGTAAAGTCAGTGACGCAAATATTCAAGGGTATGCGGTGGTCAGCGACCTCGGTGTTCTTGACGATTCCGATATTTCCGGACATCTCAGAATATCAGCAGGAGGGCTTGCGAAAAACACGGAGAATCACGGAGCTATATATATTCACTCGGGGGGGATTGCTCAAAACATCCGAAATCACGGAGTTATGCATATTTCCAGTTTGGACTTTTATTCAATTGAAGAAGGTGGAATTGCCCAAAACACTGTGAATTATCATGAAATGCATATTTCAGGAGGAGGAATTGCAACAGATACAGTTCTTGATGCAAATGGAATTAACATCGGTAAAGTTTACATTAGCAGCGGAGGCAGAGCGCAAAATGTTTTCTTCAAATATGGAGAAGTCTATGTTTATGCGGCAGGCCTTGCTGATAATGTTACTTTAAATCCCCTTTGCGGTTCATTGACCGTTTTCTCCGGCGGAACTGCCAATATAGCTTATTCTCCCTGGACATATGGGGATATTGAGTCAAGATGGGGAGCTGTTGTCAATTATCTGGAAAGAGATTACAGCGTATATTATGGTAATAATTCATCTGGCGTTATTTCAAAAAGCAGCGCATTGAATGATTTAACCGTTCTGTCGGGCAATCAATTACTAATCTATTCTGACGGATCAGTAAAAAACACGAACATACTTACAGGCGGCGATATGCGCATTTTCGGCGGCGGTACGGCAAACAATACCACCGTTAATTCCGGCGGCGAAATGTTCATCAACAGCGGCGGCACAGCGAACAGCACTACAATAAATGCCTATGGCAAAATGTCTATTGGCAGTGGTGGAATTGCGAACGACACAGTTGTTTCCGGTTACGATGCGGTAATGTACATCTCCAGCGGCGGTGTGGCAAGCAATACTGTTTTGTCCGGAGTCAGAGGCAGCATGTATATCAGCAGCGGAGGCAGCGCCAACAGCATCACCATCAGAAACAGTGGAACAAATGGCAGAATAAATGTAAGCACCGGTGGAATTGTCAGCAATATTTTCGTAGAATCAAACAGTGTCTTGGTGTTATTGGGCAGTGCACGTAATGTGTTGGTTCATGGTGTTGCAAATTGTGAAACAGCTTGTAATGTTATTGTTGAGTCAGGAGGAACAGTCAGTGGAAATATCTTTTCTGCCATTGTGAAATCCGGAGCTTTTTCCTATATAAGCGGAGCAAATGAAACCCAATTATATGGAGAGATGATTGTTGCCAGTAACGGTTCCGCTGATAATACGGTAATTGAACGATCCGGTATCATGTATATCCACAGCAGCGGTACTGCCGCCAAGACGACTGTTTTGTCCGGCGGAACAATGCATGTAAGCGGAACCGCAAATGAAACTACTGTCAGTTCAGGAGGATATATCTTCTTTTCCGGTAATTCTGCAGCCAGCCATCAAGACTTGACTTTGTTGAAGGGCGGAATCATCGGCGGCTGTTTTACCTACACAGAAGATAAACATTGGGACTCTTTTTCAACAACATCCTATGGTAAAGGGATTGCAGAAGACAATGTTTTTGTCGCCAGTGGGCATATCAGTATATCCTCAGGCGGAATCGCTCATAATATGGTGATTCATTCCGGCGGCGTAATGTGGGTCAACAATGGCTGTGTTGCTGATAATACAATAATCGAAAATGGTTCTATTATTGTCGCCGCAGGGGGGACTGCCTGCAATACAATTGTAAATGGATCCGGCAATCTGAATATTTACGAGAAGGGGACAGCTTCCGGAACAATCATAAATTCCGGCGGAAAACTGAATTTATTAAGCAGTGGCAGTGCTGTTGATACGGTCATCTGTTCAGGCGGAACGGTAACTTTTTCCAGTGGCGGGATTTTGAGCAATACTGTTATTGAAAGCGGTGGCGCAATTGTTCTTTCCAACGGCGGCGGAGCAAGTCAAACAACCATATCTTCCGGAGGTGCATTGACGCTCACCCGGCATGGCACAGTATCCGGACTTACAGTTCACTCCGGAGCGTCAGTCAATGTTATTGATAACGGCTGGATAGACATTTGGGGCAGTGATACATTAGGTTATGCGTCGTTCAGTGACTGGGGCGTTTTGGATGTCAGATCGGGCGGATTTGTTCATGATATAACAATCGGTTCAAATGGATATCTGAGAGTTGCTAACGGCAGTGCAAGTGCAGTTGTTCTCAACTCCGGCGGAAGTGCCACACTTTATACCGGAGCGGTTTTGCAGGGAAAAAGCACTTTGGGCGGTATGATTGTTATGTCAGGAACTGCAACTGCAACCGGTGCAAATCTTGATTTTGCAGTCAATCAGCGCAAAACAACTGACGGTTACATCGTCAATAATCTTTCTCTTGTTTCCGGAGCGCCGACTTATACAATCACAGTTTCTGCCAATCAGGAGTGCGGCACTTACAAACTTGCTCAGGGCGCAGAAAACTTCACCGGAAGTATTTCTGTCGGTAACGGTACTGTTTCTTACGGTAATCTCTCTGTCAACGGAAATGCGCTTAAATACAATGACCTTTCCTATAAACTTACGCTTTCCGGCGGCAATCTCCACTTGTCTGTAGACCGCGCCGTCGTTCCCGTTACGGATTCTCCCGCAACCGATATCAAAAACCGCGGATTCTCTCAGGTTGTCGCCTGGGACAAAAATCGCGGTACTGTCGGTATGATTCACAATGATGGAAGCTCCCCCGCCGCCTGGGGCGGCGTCTGGGAGTGGAGCGGTTCTGATATCAACCTCTGGCGCGTTGCCGGAGCCGGACACTTCAAAGGTTCCAAAGTTGATTATGACGGCGTGCTTCTCTACAACGGCATCGGCAACACCTTTGCCGCATGGACCAATTTGAATGACTCGTCCTACGGTTACGTTGACCTCTGTCACGTTGAAGGCTCTTTCAACACCCGTGCCATCG